>DASRZO010000503.1:0-4996 GCA_035686405.1 Pseudomonadales bacterium
CCGCTGACGGTCACCGGGCGCGAACACTTCAAAGGCATTCGCGGACCGTGCATCGTCGTCGGCAACCACACCAGCCATCTCGACGCGCTCGTGCTCTTTCACGCGCTGCCGCAGCGCGTGAAATGGAACGTCTATTTCGGCGCCGCGGCCGATCGTTGGTTCGTCACCGGCCGCAAAGAGTTAGTGATGCAGCCGTGGTATCAGTCGCTGGTGATGGGTACGTTCCCGATTCAGCGCGGCGGCGGCTCGCGCGCGCTCGACTATCCGAAGTGGCTTTTGAAGCAAGGCGCGAACCTCGTGATCTTCCCGGAAGGCACGCGCTCGACGAGCCGCAAGATGGCGAAGTTTCGCCACGGCGTTTCGATCCTCGCGACCGAGTTCGACGTGCCGGTGGTGCCGATCTACCTGACCGGGCTCAACAAACTGCGGCCGAAAGGTTCGCGCGAAATCCATCCGGGGCCGGCCGGCGCGCACTTCCAACCGGCCGTTCGACTGCCGAAAGGAACGAGCATTCCGGACGCGACGAAGGCGATCTACGACGCGCTGAATCGAGTGCACGAGCGCGTGCAGGAGCACGGCCCGGCCGCCGCGGCGTCGAATTGGACGCCGCCGCTCGGCGGCGCGGCACTTCAGGCGACCTGACCCGTCGCGAGCAGCCGCTCGATCGCGCGCGCGACACCGGCTTCGTCGTTGCGCGCGGTGACGGCGGTTGCATGCGCCTTTACTGCATCGTCAGCCTGTCCCATCGCCACCGACGCGCCGGCAACGCGGAACATCTCGATGTCGTTTTCCGCGTCGCCGAAGGCGACGACGTCGCGCGGCTGTAGTTCGAGGTGGCGGCACGCCGCCTGCAGCGCGGCGCCCTTACTCGCCGTCGCGGCGGTGATCGTCAAGATGACCTTCCCGCTCGGCCCGATCGAGTCGAAGAAATGCACGCGGTCCGAGAATTTCGGTTCGAGCTCGGCGCGAATTCGGGCATTCGCCTTCGTGCCCTGAATCGCTGCGACCCGCGGCAGCGTCGGCGCGGCACCGGTCAGGCGCGGTACCCAGCGCATCTCGGGCATCATCGCCGCGCGATCCGGTTCGCCGTCGAGCTTCAGCAGCACGCCGTCCCCGACGGTCACCGTCGCGACGCAGCGCTCGGCGTCGCACAGGTCGTACAGCGCCGCGACGAAATCGGCCGGCAAACGTTCGTCGAAGATGTCGCGCGATTCGGCCGGCAGATGCACTTGCGCACCGGAGCACGCGATCACCGGATCGGCGATGCCCAGTTCGGCGCCGACGCGCAACGCCATCTGATGCCAACGCGCGGTCGCGATGATCACCGACAGCCCCGCGTCGCGCGCGGCGCGCACCGCGACGACGTTGTCGGGCGGAATCTTTTCGCCGACCAACATCGTGCCGTCGAGATCGATCGCGAGCGCCTTGAATCGCATGGTGGATGTCCTCCGCATCGGGCGCAGTGTCGACGCAGGCGCGGCGGCTTACAAGCGCGTGATACGCTACGGCGTCCCCGTGTCGAGGAGCGTCGCTTGAGACTGATTCGTAGCCTCATCATCGTCCTGTTGGTGGTCGCCGTCATTTTGATTGCGGTACTCGCCGGCGGCAGTTTGATGTCGTTGGATTGGAATCGCGCACATGCCACGGCCACCGCGCAACTACCGTTGCTCGATGCGACCACGCAGAACGGGATCGTGCGCATTCCGGCAAACGGCTACGAGTTCCGCGCGCGCGTCGCGGGCTTGAGCAACACCGGGCCCGGTGTGGTGTTACTGCACGGCTTCCCGGAAACGTCGGCGATGTGGTCACCGCTGATCGAATTGTTGGCCGACCAAGGCTATCGCGTGGTCGCGTTCGACCAACGCGGCTATTCGCCCGGCGCGCGCCCGCGCGGCGTCGAGTCGTACACGATCGACAAGCTCGTCGACGACGTCTTCGCCGTCGCGCACGCCGCGGGTATGCAGCAGTTCCATCTCGTCGGCCACGACTGGGGCGCCGGCGTCGGCTGGGCCGCAGTGATGAGTCGTCCCGAAGCGCTGCTTTCGTGGACCAGCTTGTCGATCCCGCATGTCGCGGCGTTCGGCGCGGCCATCATGAACGACGAAGACCAACGCAAACGCTCGAGCTACATGCTGCTCTTCCGCACACCCTTGCTGCCGGAAGCGCTCTTCACGTTCAACGACCTCGACCTGATGAAGAAGGTGATGTACAGCGAGATGTCGGATGCCCAACGGGCCGAATATGTCGCGACGTTCAGCGAGCCCGGCGCGCTCACCGCGGCGTTGAATTGGTATCGGGCAGACAGCTTCGGCGCAATGCCAGCCGGGAAAGTGAAGCTCCCGGTGCTGTTCATTTGGGGCAATCAAGATCCCGCGGTCGGACGCGCGGCGGTCGACGCGCAAAAGCAATACATCGAAGGCCGCTTCGAATTCCACGAACTGAACGCCGGCCATTGGCTGATGGAAGAAGCGACCGACCAAGTCGACTCGACGATCCTGACGTTCTTGAAGAGCGTCGATCAATCCGACCGGGGATCCACGTGATGCGCGGCCTCGATCGACCGATCATCGTCACCGGCGGCGCCAGCGGCATCGGCCGCGCGATCTCGGAGCGCCTCGCAACCGAAGGCGCGCTCGTCGGCGTGTGGGACATCAATGCGAACGCGGCGAGCGACGTCGCCGCGGCAATCGTCCGCAGCGGCGGCCGCGCGCGGGCGAGCGCCGTCGACATCACCGACTACGAACGCGTGCAGGATGCGGCGGCCGAATTCGAAACGGCGGCCGGTTCGATCGGCGGTCTCGTCAACTGCGCCGGCTGGGATCGCATGGGTCGCTTCGTCGACACCGACCCGGTGCTGTGGCGCAAGGTCGTCGACATCAATCTGTTCGGCACGCTGAACGTGCTGCATGCGGTGCTGCCGCGAATGGCCGCGAAGAAATTCGGACGCATCGTCAACATCGCCTCGGACGCCGGTCGCGTCGGCTCGTCCGGCGAAGCGGTGTATTCGGCGTGCAAAGGCGGCTTGATCGCGATCGCAAAGACGCTGGCGCGCGAACACATCGCCGACGGGATCGTCGTCAACACGATCTGCCCCGGCCCGACCCAAACGCCGTTGCTCGACGAGCTCGCGAAAGACGGCGGCTACGGCGCGAAGGTAGTGCCGAAGCTCGAACGGGCGATGCCGATGCGACGCCTCGCGCAGCCGAGCGACTATCCCGGAGCCGTCGCATTCTTGTTGAGCGACGACGCGGTGTACATCACCGGTCAGACGCTGTCGGTGTCCGGCGGCTTGACGATGCACGGCTGAACGAAACCGTTGGGAGTCGCGTCGTGTACAACCCCACACACTTCGCCGAGACCGATCGCGCCGCGCAGCTTGCGCTGATCGATCGTCATCCGTTCGGTACGTTGATGACGGTGAGCGGCGGCAAACTGTCCATCAGTACGATTCCGTTTCTGCTCGGCGCCGACGGCGCATCGCTGATCGGCCACGTCGCGCGCGCGAATCCGCATTGGCGCGAGTTCGCCGCGGCGACCGACGTCGCCGTCGGTTTCATCGGTCCGCACGCGTACATCTCGCCGACTTGGTACAGCAGCCCGAACATGGTGCCGACGTGGAACTACGTCGCCGTCGAAGTGCGCGGCACGATCGAGTTGTTGGAGGATCGCGAAGCGCGGCTCGACGTCGTCGATCGCTTGAGCGCTCGGCACGAAGCGGCGCTGCCGCAACCGTGGCGCTCGGCGAAGATGGATCCGACCTTGCGCGACAAGCTGCTCGAAGCGATCGTCGCGTTCCGCGTGTCGATCACTTCGATCGACGCGAAAGCGAAGCTCGGACAGAACCGCAAACCGGACGACGTGCGCGGTGCGGCGGCCGCGTTGCGCGCGTTGTCGACGGAATCGGCAGAAGCACGACTCGCGGCGCTGATGCTCGACGCGATCGCGCCGAGTTGAGAACGGTTCTCATATACGGAATCTCGAAAAACCGGCGCGTTCGATAGCCATGCTCGATTGGGCTGATTCATAGATTCGAATTCCCCGCGCGACGATAACCCCTATACTCACGCGGCAGTCACCGAGGAGGTCATGACGCGATGGAACTGAAGAAGAGTAAAACGCTGCAGAATTTGAAGGACGCATTTGCCGGCGAGTCGCAAGCGAATCGTCGTTACCTGTACTTCGCCGCGAAGGCCGACGTCGAAGGCGAGAACGATGTCGCTGCCGTATTTCGTTCGACGGCGGAAGGCGAGACCGGCCACGCGCACGGTCACCTCGAGTACATGGAAGCGGTGGGCGATCCGGCAACCGGCTTGCCGATCGGCAGCACGTCGAACAACTTGAAGGCGGCGATCGCCGGCGAGACGCACGAGTACACCGACATGTACCCGGGCATGGCGAAGACCGCGCGCGAAGAAGGCTTCGACGAAATCGCCGACTGGTTCGAAACGCTCGCGAAAGCGGAACGCTCGCACGCGAACCGCTTCTCGAAGGCGTTGAGCGGGATGGCCTGATCCGCGTTCGTTCGAGTTCGAGGAAGGGGTCGCACACCGACCCCTTTTCTTTTATTGCATCCAACCAGCGCCGCGCAGCCGTTCGACGGCCGGCGCGTCGAGTAGCCGCGTAGGCACGGGGGCGTCATGGCAGGACCGAGAGAAGGCAATCTGGAAGCGCCGAAGCGCAGACCGATCGATTGGCAAAACCCGGAGTACTACGCCGAAGCGCCGCTGTACGAAGAGCTGGAGCGTGTCTTCGACATCTGCCACGGCTGCCGCCGCTGCGTGAGCCTGTGCGACTCGTTCCCGACCTTGTTCGATCTCGTCGACGCATCGCCGACGCTCGAAGTCGACGGCGTCGCCAAGGCCGACTACACGAAGGTCGTCGACCAATGTTTCCTGTGCGATCTCTGCGCCGAAACGAAATGTCCGTATCTACCGCCGCACGAGTGGGCCGTCGACTTTCCGCACCTGATGTTGCGCGCAAAAGCGCAGCGATTCCG
>DASRZO010000504.1:0-4548 GCA_035686405.1 Pseudomonadales bacterium
TCGAGCCAGCAATCTGCCCGGAACCTAACGATCCACCAATGCCGCGCGCCGCGGCGCGATCTCCGCCGCAGTGATGCCGCGCTCGCGCAGGTCGCTCGGCACGTCTTCGCCGCGCACGAGTGCCGCACTCAGCCGTCCCATCGTCGGGCTCGTCTGAATGCCGAACCCGCCCTGCCCGATCAGCCAGAAGAACCCCGACGCGCTCGGCTCGAAGCCGACCACCGGCAGACTGTCGGTCACGAACGACCGCAATCCGGCCCAGCGATGCTCGATCCGCGTCACCGTCATGTCGGTCGCGCGTTCGAAGCGTTCGACCGCGACCGCGAGATCGTATTCGTCCGGCTGCGCGTCGCACGGTTCGCTCGGTGTCGCGTCGGCCGGCGACAGCAACAGCCGGCCGGCGTCGGGCTTGAAGTAAAACTCGCTTTCGACCTCGTGCACCATCGGCCACGCCGAGACGTCGCGTTCGCTCTTCAGCAACACGACGCTGCGCCGCTTCGGCACCAGCCCGACCGGCTCGACGCCGGCGCGACGCGCCAGCTGATCACCCCACGCACCGGCCGCATCGACGACGACGTCGCAGGTCGACCGGCGCCCGTCGACATCGACTCGCCAACGGCCGCCGACGCGCGCCAACGACTGCACTCGGCTGCGCGTGACGAGCTCGCCGCCGTTCGCCTTCAGCATCCGCCGGAAGCCGTTCAGCAAGCCGTGCACGTCGATGTCCATCACGTTCGGATCGGCGACCGCGCGCGCGACCGCTGCAGCGCGCAACAGCGGCGCGCGCCGACGCGCTTCGACCGCATCGACCTCGACGAGCCCCGGACACAACTCGCTCCATCGCGCGAGATACGCGTCGATCAGCGGCGCCTTCGCGGCCGCCGCGATCATCAGATCGGCCCGCGGCGTCACGAGCGGCGCGTCGGCGAAACCGGCCGGCGGATTCTCGAAGAACGGGCGGCTCGCGTGCGTCAGCGTGAAGATGGTGCGATTCACGTACGGTTCGATGTACGACGCCGCCGAGCGACCGGAGCTGTGATAGCCCGGCGCGTCTTCGGCTTCGAGCACGGTCACGTCGCAATGCGGCGCCAGGTTCGCGGCGCACGACATACCGGCCATCCCGCCGCCGACGACGATCACCTTCAAACGCGCCATTCCGATTCCTTCGCGTGGACGATTGATTATGATGGCCGTCCGCTATCCGGAACCACATCTCGAGGCGCGACATGAGCGAACTGGTCTTGCGCGAAGACGACAACGGCCTCTGCACGCTGACGCTGAATCGGCCCGACGCGCTGAACGCGCTCAGTCCGAATCTGTTCGTCGAATTGCGCGCGCACATCAACGCGATCGGCAAGGCGACCGATTCGATCGGTTGCGTGATTCTGTGCGGCAAAGGCCGCTCGTTCTCCGCCGGCAACGATTTGAAGGCGATTCAATCGGGCGAACGCGCGCCGAGCCGGCACTTCCAAGCGGAGACGCTCGAGGCGATCGAACACTTGCCGCAACCGGTGATCGCCGCGGTGCAAGGTCATTGCTACACCGGCTCGCTCGAACTCGCGCTCGCGTGCGACATCATCGTCGCCGCCGACAACGCGCGCTTCGCCGACACGCACGGCAAATGGGGCATGTCTCCGACCTGGGGCATGAGCCAGCGCTTGCCGCGCCGGGTGGGCATCGGCCGCGCCAAAGAGATGATGTTCAGCGGCCGCACGGTATCGGGCGCCGAAGCGGCCGCGATCGGTCTCGCGGTCGAGTGCGTGCCGGAAGCACAGTTGCAGCAACGCGCGGTCGCGCTCGCGCGCACGTTCCTCGCGAACTCGTGGTTCACGCTGCGCGCCGACAAGATGCTGGTGAACCGCGGCCTCGACTACACGCTCGCCGACGGCCTCGAGTTCGAGCGCCGCACGAGCCCCGGCGCGGGACCGGACCTGCAAGAACGGCTGAAGGGATTCGGCGCGTCGAAAGGTTGACGCGCTCGCCTCGGCGAGCCTTTCGTTTCGCTGCGCGTCGAATTCCCGTGCTCGCCGCCGCGGCGCAACGGTCGCGCCGATCAGCGCCGCTCCATCCACGTCACGGCCGCGTCGGCCAACTCCTCGAACACGCCGTCGCTGCGCACGCGCGTACGCTTCAGCACCTTGTACGAATGATCGGCGGTGTCGAGCCACACCAACGTCGCGCGCTCGCCGAGCCCGGCCACGACGCCGCGCAACAAGTCCGGCGTCGCGAGCGCGTCGCGCGTGCCCGAAAGAAACAACATCGGCCGTTCGATCGCACCGAGGTGGGCCGCGCGCGAAATGCCGGGCTTCTCCGGCGGGTGCAGCGGGAACGAACAGAACACCAGGCCGCGCACGTCGCCGAGATCGTGTTCGACCATCGCGTGCGACGCCATGCGTCCGCCGAACGAATGACCGCCGATGAACAGCGGCAACGCCGGGCGCAAAGCGCGCGCTTGCGCGACGGCCGCCGCGACGACCGCGGTCGCGACCGGCCGCGCATCGACCGGCCGCTTCGCCGACTCCAGGAACGGAAAGTTGAAGCGGAACACCGCGACGCCCCGACGAGCGAGCTCGGTCGCGATCGCCGTCATCGTGGCGTGACGCATGTTCGCGCCGGCGCCGTGTCCGCAGACGTACAGCGCGGTCGCCGCCGGCGGTTCGAGCAAAATCCACGAGACGCCGGACTCGGGCGACACCTGCAGTCGCCCTTCGATCGTTTGCGGATCGCCCGCAGCGTGCGACATTCGCGTCGCTCCCCACCGAATCGACTGCGCCGTGCGTCCGACCCGCTCGATCGCGGGTCGCTGCACGCGCGTCAGTTCACTTGCCGATCGCGGCCTTCCCAGTACGGCTTGCGCAGTTCGCGCTTCAGCACCTTGCCGGACGGATTGCGCGGCAATTCGGGAATGAAGTCGATCGTCTTCGGCAGCTTGTAGCCCGCGATGCGCGAACGCGCGAAGCCGATCAGGTCGTCTGCCGTCACCTTCTGACTCGCCTTCACGACGACGACCGCCTTCACCGCTTCGCCCCACCGATCGTCGGGAACGCCGATCACCGCGACGTCGGCGACGGCCGGATGACCGAACAGCGCGTTCTCGACTTCGGCCGGATAAATGTTCTCGCCGCCGGAGACGATCATGTCTTTGACGCGATCGTGCACGTACACGTATCCCGCTTCGTCGAGATAGCCGGCGTCGCCGGTGTGCACGTAGCCGTCGATCAGCGTCTTCTTCGTCGCGTCCGGCAAATTCCAATAGCCGATCATGTTCGCCGGCGACTTGATGCAGATCTCGCCGACCGTGCGCGGCGGTACCGGCTTGCCGTTCTCGTCGATCACCTTCAGCTCGACGCCCGGATACGGCTTGCCGGCCGAACGCATGCGCTCGTTGCCGGATACGTCGTGATCCTGCGGCGGCAGATAGGTCGCGGCGCCGGTCGTCTCCGTCATGCCGTACAACTGCACGAAGCCGCACTTGAACACGTCGACCGCTTGCCGCAGCAGATCCAAC
Organism: Pseudomonadales bacterium; assembly: GCA_035686405.1. Classification (GTDB taxonomy): domain Bacteria; phylum Pseudomonadota; class Gammaproteobacteria; order Pseudomonadales; family Azotimanducaceae; genus DATJGR01. The sequence continues at coordinate 3,509 of DASRZO010000504.1, forward strand.
GGAATCGGTGAGGCGCCGTACATCATGTATTTGATGTTGCTGAAATCCGTGGTCTGCGCCTTCGGATGCTGCACGACCATGCGAATCGCCGACGGCACCAAGAACACCTTCGAGATGCCGCGCGTCTCGATCATCTCGAGCGTCGCACCGGGGTCGAACTCCGACACGACGATGTTCTTGGCACCCGAACGCAAGCCCCATACCCCGTAGCCGACGCCGCCGATATGGAAGCTCGGCATCGCGACGAGGCTGACGTCGCGATCGGTCCACTCGTTCCACTGCATGTCGTCGTTCGGCGGCAGACGCTGCAATTCGAAGAAACACTTGTGCTGCAGCTGCACGCCCTTCGGATGGCCGGTCGTGCCGCTCGTGTACATCTGGATCGCGACGTCGTCCGGCGTGACGGCAACGCCCGGGTCGGCGGCACTCTGGTCGTCGCGCCACTGCGCGAAATCGCTCCACTGGTCGTGGCCCGGATGCATCGCGATGACGCGTTTGACGTATTTCAGCTCACCGCGGATTTTCTCGACGAGGCCGTAGAAGTCGGGCCCGACGAACACCACCTCGGCTTTGCTGTCGTTCAGGATGTACGCGACTTCCGGCGGCGCGAGACGCCAGTTGATGCCGACCGACACCGCGCCGGCCTTCGCCGCGCCGAACACGATTTGGTAGAAGTGGTCGGAGTTCTTGTCGAGAAAGCCGACGCGACTCTGGTCTTGCAAGCCTTCCGCGCGCAACCCGTTCGCGACCCGGTTCGTCAGCTGATCGAACTGCGCGTACGTCGTGGCGCGGTCGTTGTATTCGAATGCGACTCTGTTCGGCCGTTCGCGGGCGTGGAAGCGCGTGAGTTCCGCCAGCGTATCGATGTCGTTGACGTGCGCCATCGCGATCAGCCCGGTAGTTCGGCGGCCGACTTGATGATCTTGCCGACGAGACCGTACTCGACCGACTCTTCCGGGCTCATCCAGTGGTCGCGGTCGGTGTCCGCCGCGACGCGCTCGAGCGGCTGGCCGGTCTGCTGCGCGATCGTCTGATTGATG
>DASRZO010000505.1:0-4162 GCA_035686405.1 Pseudomonadales bacterium
GGTAAAGTCCGATCTACCCCGAAAGCTACCCCCGCCCGCCCCCGGCTGTCAACGGACGGCTCAGAACGTCAAAGTACGGTTTGACTAATGATTTTGCGGGGTTTGGGAGCGAAATTGCGGTCGTTGCCGGACGTCGCTGGATGCTCAAATGGAGGCTGGGAACGGAATCGAACCGATGTGACGCGAGTTGCAGTCGCGGGCATGACCACTCTGCCACCCAGCCGCTGAAGGCCGCGCATTCTACTCGAACGCGTTGGGCCGCGGAAACCGCACCGATCAGTCGCTGTGGAGGCCGGCGCGCAAAGTCGGCCACGCCGCGCGCAGGTACACGAGCATCGAACTCAACGTCATGATCGCGGCGAGATAAATCAGCGCGTAGCCGACCATCACGAGGCGCTCGTCGGAGCCCGGCGGAAACGCGAGCAGCGTCAAGATCGCAGCGATCTGTGCGCCGGTCTTCACCTTGCCGAGAGGACCCACCGCAACGATGCCGCGCCGGTTCATTTCGGCCATCCACTCGCGCAACGCCGACACGACAATTTCGCGTCCGACGATCACGAGCCCGGGCAACGTCAGCCACAGACTCGCGTGGTCGCCGACCATCATCACGATCGCGCTGACGACGACGAGTTTGTCTGCGACCGGATCGAGAAATGCGCCGAAGCGCGTGGTTTGCTTCAAACGCCGCGCGAGATAACCGTCGAGCCAGTCCGTGAGCGCGGCAAGGCCGAATATCGCCGCTGCGGCATAGTGGCTCCACGTCCCCGGCGATACGTAAACCGCGACGAACACGGGGATCAGGGCCATGCGCAACACGGTCACCAAGATCGGAGTATTCATGAGCGGGCCGGACGAGTACGAGGCGCCATTCTACCCGGCGCGGCTCATTCGACGTGCAGGGTCGCGTAGATCTCGTCGGCGAGTCGGCGACTGACGCCGGGGACCTTCGCGATCTCATCGCGGCTCGCCCCGCGCAACGCGGCGACACTGCCGAAATGGCGCAATAGTTCGCGGCGTCGCTTCGGCCCGACGCCGGCGATGTCGTCGAGTTCCGATTGCCGCCGCGCCTTGCCGCGTCGCACACGATGTCCGGTGATCGCGAAGCGATGGGCCTCGTCGCGGATGTGCTGCAGCAGATGCATCGCGCCGCTGGTCGCCGGTACCGCGACTTCGCCCTGGTCGCCGAGGTAGATCGTCTCGAGACCCGGCTTGCGCGTCGTGCCCTTCGCGATGCCGACGATCTGTACGCCGTCGATCTGCAAGTCGGTCAGCACATCGCGAGCCTGCTTGATTTGTCCCGGACCGCCGTCGATGACGAGCAGGTCGGGCAACAGCCCGTCCCCCGACTTCAGCCGCTCGTAACGGCGCCGCAACGCCTGATTCATCGCGCCGTAATCATCGCCGGCGGCGATGCCTTCGATATTGAAGCGCCGATAGTCGGATTTCAGCGGACCGTTGGTGTCGAAGACCACACACGACGCGACCGTCGCTTCGCCGCTCGAGTGGCTGATGTCGAAGCACTCCATCCGCTCGGGCAAATCCGCAAGCCCGAGCGCGTCCTGCAAATCGACGAAACGCGACAACACGTTCTTCTTGTCGGAGAGAAACGAGTCGAGCGACAGCTGAGCATTCTGTTGCGCGAGTTCGAGCCAACGTGCGCGCTGAGTGCGCACGCCCGCCGTCAGTTCGACACGATGACCCGCGCGTTCGCGCAGCGCCGTCTCGAGCAGCGACGCGTTCGCGATCTCGTGACTGACGACGATCGCCTTCGGAATTTCGCGTTCGGTGCCGAAGTAGAACTGGCCGAGAAATCCGTCCAACAATTCGCCGCCGTCGACCGCGAGTTCGTTGCGCGGGAACCACGTCCGATGACCGAGCAACCGACCGCCGCGGATGAACATGCCTTGTACGCACGCCGCGCCGGACGCAAGCGCAACCGCGAAGACGTCGACGTCGCCCGTCGCCGCATGTACGTACTGTTGTTCCTGAATCTTGCGCAGTTGCGAGATCTGATCGCGATATTTCGCGGCGCGTTCGAAGTCGAGCGCGGTCGCGGCGTTCTCCATCGCCGCCTTGAACTCTTCGAGCACCTCGTCGTTGCGCCCTTCGAGGAACATCTCGGCGTAGCGGACGTCGCCCGCGTAGGCGTCCGGTTCGATCAACCGCACGCACGGTGCGCTGCAGCGTCCGATTTGATGTTGCAGACACGGTCGCGAGCGGTTCTTGAAGTAGCTGTCCTCGCAGTACCGCAGCTGAAACAAACGTTGCAGGATGTTGATGCTTTCGCGCACCGCACTCGCGCTCGGAAACGGACCGAAATAGCGCCCGCCTTTCTTCTTCGCGCCGCGATGAAATGCGAGCCGCGGATATTCGTGATCGGTCAGATGGATGTAGGGATACGACTTGTCGTCGCGCAGGACGATGTTGTACGGCGGTCGCAGCTGCTTGATGAGGCTCTGCTCGAGCAGCAGCGCCTCGGTCTCGCTCGACGTCACCGTGATTTCGATGTCGTGGATCTTGGCGACCAACGCCATCGTCTTGGTGCTCAGCCCCGACGCGCGGAAATAGCTCGTCACGCGGCTCTTCAGACTGCGCGCTTTGCCGACGTACAAGACATCGCCGTTCGCCTCGAGCATGCGGTAGACGCCCGGTTTCACCGGCAGGCGTTTCAGGAACGACTCGCTGTCGAAAGGCACTCCGGGGTCGCGCATGGCGGCGACCCTAGTCAGCCCTCCGGAGGCCGTCAAGCGAGCATGCGATCGTCCACCTCGACCTCGACGCGTTCGAACGCTTGCAGAGGCCGCGCGCCGCCGCCTTCGATTACGCCGTGACGGACGGCGAGCAGCGCGAGTTCGACATCGCTCGTGACATTGAGCTTCTCGAAAATGCGGTAGCGGTAGCTGTTCACGGTCTTCGGACTCAAATGCAAGTCACGCGAGATCTGCTGCACCTTGCGGCAGCCGACGACCATCAACGTGATCTGCATTTCGCGGTTCGAGAGTTGGTCGAACGGACATTCCGGAATCGTATCGAACGAACGCAGCGCGACCTGTTGCGCCACGTCGTCGGACATGTGCCGTTGACCGAGGAATACGCGGCGAATCGCGTGTTCGAGTTCTTCGGCCGCGGCGCCCTTGGTGATGTAGCCGGCGGCGCCGGCCTTCATCGCTTGCGCCGGATACGGATCCGAGTCGCAGGCCGTCACGATCAGCACGCGTATGCCGGCGTCGATGCGCTGCAACCGACGTGTCGCTTCGAGACCGCCGATGCCGGGCATGCGCAGGTCCATCAGGATCACGTTCGGTTTCAGGTCGCGCACGAGCGCCAGTGCTTTTTCGCCGGAGTCGGCCTCGCCGACGATCGTGATTCCGCGCGCCTCCGCGAGCATCCGTGCGAGACCGACGCGGACCAGACGATGATCGTCGACAATCAATACTCGAATCATTTGCTCTCCCCCAAGTGGTGTCGTTAGAGTCCCTGGGAGCCAGGGGGAGAATCAAACTATGCCGCAACGGAGCGCGCTACAAGACGAACCCGATGAAACCCACGCGCTTCCACGAAAGGTCCATTTTGCGATGCCATCGTGATGTCAGCACTTCGATGCCAAAGCGCATCGTCGCGGCATCGGGGTGATGCCGCCGTGACATCACGCGCCGGTGAATGCTTGTATGCCGGTCTGCGCGCGGCCGAGGATCAACGCGTGAACGTCGTGCGTCCCCTCGTACGTATTCACCGTTTCGAGGTTCATGACGTGACGAATGACGTGGAACTCGTCGGAGATGCCGTTACCGCCGTGCATGTCGCGCGCCATCCGCGCGATGTCGAGCGCTTTGCCGCAGTTGTTGCGTTTGATCAGCGAAATCACCTCCACCGGCAAACGTCCCTCGTCGAGCAGCCGGCCGGCGCGTAGGCACGATTGCAGGCCGAGCGTGATTTCGGTTTGCATGTCGGCGAGCTTCTTCTGGATCAACTGATTTGCGGCGAGCGGCCGACCGAACTGTTTGCGTTCCAGCGTGTAGGTGCGCGCCGCGTGCCAGCAGAACTCCGCCGCTCCCAGTGCGCCCCAGGCGATTCCGTAGCGCGCGCGATTGAGGCAACCGAACGGTCCGGCGAGGCCCTTTGCATTCGGCAGCAGCGCGTCCGCCGGCACGTGCGCGTCGGC
>DASRZO010000506.1:0-3088 GCA_035686405.1 Pseudomonadales bacterium
GCTCGGCCACGAGAAGCGGTCGTACAGTCCCGTCGGCCGCGCGAACGGCAAACGCGTGACCGCCAACATGCCCGCGAGCTCGAACCACCAGAGGATGCCCGAGGCAACGCCGGTGCCGACGCCGCCGAGCGCGGGCGCACCCCAATGGCCGTACATGAACGCATAGTTCAGCGGCAGCTTCGCGATCAGCGCGATCAACGCCATGTACATCGCAGGTCGCGTCTCGCCCATCCCTTCGCACAAATAGCGAACGAGGAAATAGCCGAGTAGCGGGAAAGCGCCCCAACTCGTCGCTTGGAGATAGCCGACCGCGATCGCGCGCGTCTGCGGCTCGATCTCGAGCATCACGTAGATGAAGTCGGCGTTGCGCCACAACACCATCAACGTCAGCGCTGCGAACGTGATGATCCACAGACCCTGCCGCACGACTTCGCCGACCTCGGCGACGCGGCCGGCGCCGCGCAGTTGCGCGATGATCGGCGTCGCCGCGAGCACGAGTCCGCTCAACAGGAACTGCGACGGCCACAGAACATTGAGCGCGAGCGCGATGCCGCCTAGATCACGCGCAGACAAATGTCCGGCCATGATCGTGTCCATGACCCCTTGCGCCATCTGCAGCAGCTGCGCGCCCATCAACGGCAGCGCGAGCCGCACCAGCGTGCGGAATTCGTCAGTCGATGCGCTCATGGCGGCCCGATGCGATCGTGGTCGAAGCTCGAGCGAACTTCGCCGCCGATCGTTGCGAAAAAAGGTCGCGCATTCTCCCCGCTCGCTACAGGCGCGGCAACACGCCGCTTGCGCACTCGGCGTCGCGACGCGCTGCATCGGCGTGCTCGAGGCTGCACTGCGCCGCCGCGATCGCCAGTCGACCGACCGCTGGTTTGTCGACCGGGCCCAAACGGCGGCCGCCGAGTAACATGGCGCCGTCGAGTCGAGCGACGCCTACGTCGTCGCCGCCGGGAGTCCGTGGACCGATGTTGAAGCGCAACTGGCTGACCGTATCCGGGGTCGCGTTCGTGGCGCTGCTGTTCTTGCTGTACGACGACTTCGGGTTGACCGAAGGGACATTGCTGAGTTTCGACGTGATCTCGACGGCGCTGTTGCTCGGGTTCGCGTGGCTGGCGCGCCGCTCCGCCGTCGAAGACCAGCCGGACCATGCGGCCGCGCAACTGCGAGTACGCAGCTTCGTGTTGACGGCGAGCATCCTGGTCTCGCTCGTCATCCTCGTCGCGCTCGGCGTCGAGTTGCGGCCGCCGAATCCGCCGTTCGAAATCGCGCTGTCGTCGATCTCGTTGGTGCTGTCCTGGCTGTTTTTGAATTGCGTCTACGCGCTGTACTACGCCAACGTGTATTACTCGGCCGCACCGGAGCCGCCGGGGCTGGTATTCCCCGGTACGATGCATCCGACGTACACCGACTTCGCCTATCTGTCGTTCGTGCTCGGCACGACGTTCCAAACGCCCGATGTGCAGGTCACCAGTTCGGCGCTGCGCCGCGTGGTCCTCGTCCACGGGTTGCTGTCGTTCTTTTTCAATGTGGTGGTGATCGCTCTCACCGTCAACGTGATCGGCGCGCGATGACGTCGATCGATCCGAACGCGCCGCCGTTCGTACCCGACGACTTCGTCGCGCCGCGCGCGTTCGATTGCGCCGGGCTGCGCTTGCGCCCGCTCGACGTCGAACACAACGAACGCGACTACGCCGCGTGGAGTTCGAGCATCGAACACATCAAGACGACGCCGGGCTTCGCCGGCGAGGACTGGCCGCATCCGATGAGCCTCGCGGACAACGAACGCGACCTCGCCAGACACGCTGCCGACTTCGTCGCGCGGCGCGGCTTCACGTATACGGTGCTCGATCGCGACGACGCCGTCGTCGGTTGCGTGTACATCTATCCGGCGCGCGATTCGCGCCATGACGCTCGCGTTAGATCCTGGGTGCGCGCGGACTGCGCGGCGCGCGACGCAGCGCTGTATCGAGCGGTCAGAGACTGGCTCCGCGACGGCTGGCCGTTCGAGCGCGTCGAATACGCGCCACGGGTACCGCGGTCGCGTTCTACCTGACGCTGTAGCCGCGCCCGCTCAGGCAAGCTCCCAACGCGCGCTGGTAATCCTCGCGCTTCTCGCTCCAATGCGCCTGATCGACACCGCCCTGCGGCTTGACCGGATCGAAGCCCGTCTCGTTGACGGCCCACGCATGACATTCGTACTGGTCGGTCGCCTGTTGCGATGGCGATTGACCGTGCATCGGGTATACGAACAATTCCGACGCCGGCGGCGCGACGTTCGCCGCCACGTCGGCCGGCGGCTGAGTCACCACATAGCCCTCCTGTTGCGGCTGCCACGCGTAGTAAATGTTGTTCGCGTAGTAGTACGGATAACCGCCGAACCAGAACACGCTGTAAAACGGCGGCAGAAAAGGCACGACGACGCCGACCGGCGGCACTACGACGACGAAGTTCGAGCCGTTTTGGTGATACCAGCTGCCGTGGTGGTAGTAGTACGGACCACCGTGATACGGCACCACGTACGCACCGTGCGGCGGGCTCGGGAACGCGCGCCCCGGCGGCGGATAGTAACCGCCTCGATCGTAATGTTGCGGCGGCGGGTCGGCACCTACACCGCCTGCGGCGGAAGCATGCCCGGCGTGCCCAATGACGAGCACCACCATCAAGCAAACGCGCGCGAGCTTCGATACGCGATTCACTGCGATTTCCTCGTTCATTGCACCGTGTACCCGCGTCCTTCTAGACAGGCGCTCATCGCGCGGCGGTAGGCGCCGGCCTCCGCCGCGAGCCGCGCCTCGCGCGCGGCCGCGTCGGCGTCGTAACGGCTCTGCACCTGAGCCGCTTGCGCTTGTTGCGACGAGGCGGCCGCAGAGCCCAGCACGGCCCCGGCCATCGCCCCGACGATCGCACCCTCGCCTTCGTTGTGGGGAGCCGAAACGGCCGCGCCGATGGCGGCGCCGGTGACCGCGCCCGCGGCAACGGTCGCGCCTGCGGGCGGGGCGGGGCTAACGACTACACGTTGGGGCGCCTGGAGATTGACTTGGCTCGGATCGAAGCCGCTCTGCTTCACGGCCCACAGATA
>DASRZO010000507.1:0-2272 GCA_035686405.1 Pseudomonadales bacterium
CACGGCGGCATCGCCCAAGGCATCGGCCAAGCGCTGCTCGAGCACGGCGTGTACGACGAAACCGGCCAACTCGTCACCGGTTCGTTCATGGACTACTGCATGCCGCGCGCCGACGATTTGCCGAGCTTTGTCGTCGACACGACCGTGACGCCGTGCACGCACAATCCGCTCGGCGTGAAAGGCTGCGGCGAAGCGGGCGCGATCGGTTCGCCGGCGGCGATCATCAACGCGGTGACCGACGCGGTCGGCGTGAAGGACATCGCGATGCCGGCGACGCCGGAACGCGTCTGGCGAGCGTGCAGAGGGGAATGATCATGTACAGCTTCAACTATCATCGTCCGACCTCGCTCGAAACCGCCGCGAAGCTGCGCGCGGATGCCGAAGACGCCGTCTTTCTCGCCGGCGGGCAAACGTTGATTCCGACGTTGAAACAACGCCTCGCGGCGCCGACCGACGTGATCGATCTCGGCGCGGTCGCCGGGCTCGCCGGCATCGACGTCGACGACAAGCGCGTGCTGATCGGTGCGATGACGCGGCACGCCGAAGTCGCGCGCTCGGCGGCGTTGCGCAAGGCATTACCGGTGCTCGCCGATCTCGCGTCGCACATCGGCGACGGTCAGGTGCGCAATCGCGGCACGATCGGCGGCTCGGTCGCGAACAGCGATCCGGCGGCCGACTATCCGGCGGCGGTGATCGGGCTCGGCGCCACGGTGCACACGAACAAGCGCGCGATCGCGGCGGCCGACTACTTCAAGGATCTGTTCGAGACCGCGCTCGAACCCGGCGAGATCGTGAAGGCGATCGAGTTCCCGATTCCGAAGCGCGCGGCGTATTGCAAATTCCCGAACCCGGCGTCGCGCTATGCGGTCGCCGGCGTGTTGGTGGCCGATTTCGCCGGCAAGATCCGCGTCGGCGTCACCGGCGCAGGACCGTGTGCGTTTCGCGCGGAGAATCTCGAGCGCGCATTGAACGCGAAGCTCGCGCCGCAAGCGGTCGACGAAGTCGAGATCGACTACGAACGCTTCAACAGCGATCTGCACGCGACGGCGGAGTTTCGCGCGAACCTCGTGCGCGTGATGGCGCGCCGCGCGGTCGCCGCGATGATCGCGGCGTGAGCCGCGACGTCACCGCGCCGTCGTGCGTGCGTGTCGCGCCGAACGGCGCGCTCGAAACGCAGACGGCTTTGCAGGGTCGTCGATGAGCGCGCGCATCAAGACGGTCCGCTGCCACGCGATTGCCGACGACATCGCCGCGGTCGTCACCGAGACGATCGATTTGCCCGATCCCGCGCCCGGCGAAGTGCAGGTGCGGCTCAAGGCGTGCGCGGTGAACTTCCCCGACGTCCTGATGATTCAGGGCAAATATCAATTCAAACCGCCGTTGCCGTTCGCGCCGGGCGGTGAAGCCGCCGGCGACGTCGTCGCGCTCGGCGCCGGCGCCACGCGGCATCGCGTCGGCGATCCGGTCGTCGTCGCGATTCGTCACGGCGGTTTCGCCGAGGCGGTGAATCTGCCGGAGAACGCCGCGGCGCCGATTCCCGGGCGCATGAGTTACGCGAAGGCCGCGTCGTTCCAAACCGCCTACCTGACCGCATACGTCGCGCTCGTGCCGCGCGGCCAATTGCAGGCCGGCGAAACGTTGCTCGTACACGGCGCGACCGGCGGCGTCGGGCTCGCCGCGGTCGAGATCGGCAAAGTGCTCGGCGCGACCGTGATCGCGACCGGCGGTACCGATGAAAAACTCGCGGTGGTGAAAGCGCGCGGCGCCGATCACGTCATCAACTACACGCTGCCGGACGGGCGTCTCGGCGGTTTCCGCGATCGCGTGAAGGAACTGACCGACGGCCGCGGCGCCGACGTCGTCTACGATCCGGTCGGCGGCGACGTGTTCGACGAATCGATGCGCTGCGTGAATTGGAACGCGCGGCTGTTGACGATCGGCTTCACCAGCGGACGCTGGCCGCAGGCGGCGGTGAATCTGATCCTGATCAAGTCGCTGAGTGTGATCGGCGTACGCGCCGGCGAGTACGGCCGCAAGGAACCCGCGAAGGGTGCGATCGTGCGCAAGGCGCTGTTCGATCTGGCGGAATCGGGCAAGATCGATCCGTACATCTGCGCGGCGTTTCCCCTCGACGAGGCCGTCAGCGCGATGCGGATGTTGACGGACCGCAAGGTCGTCGGAAAAGTCGTCGTCACGATGAACGGCTATTCGGGAGAAGGCTGATGGCGGCGCATCGATTGCAATGCCGGTGCGGGCAGCTCGCGGGCGAGGT
>DASRZO010000508.1:0-38536 GCA_035686405.1 Pseudomonadales bacterium
GACGAACTCGAAGCGACGCTGCCGGGCATCAGCCTGCATTTTCACGATCCGCAACACGGCGTCGAAGTAGACATCGACCGCGGCGGCCGCCACCGCTTGAGCTACCGCCTGCGCCACGCCGGCGTCACGCTCGGCGAAGTGACGCTGCGCTCGCGCCATCGCTTCGACGGTGCCGACATCGAGCGCGTCGAGGCCGTCCTCGCGCGCGCGTTGCCGACGCTCGCAGAGCACCTCGCCGCGCTGCACGACGCCGCGAGCGACATCGACGCCGACACCGGACTGCAATCGCGCGCAGCGCTGCAGCGCCTGCTGAGGCGTTCCCCGGTCGGCCCGATCGGTCTGATGGCGGTGCGAATCGATACCGACGCAGATTCGGCGACGGTGCGCCGCGTCGCGCTGCAGATCGCCGCGGTCCTCGGCGACCCCGATCGCGCCTACCGAATAGGTACTCGCACCTTCGCGGTGTCGTTGTACGAAGCCGACGCTTACGCGGCGCGCTTCCTCGCCGAACGAATTCGCCTGATGGTCGCCGCGATGCCGGCGCCGTTGCCGGCGCCGACGGTGACGGTGATCGTGGCCGACATCACGGAACGTTCCGACGCGACGCTCGAACGGATCGACGCGCGGCTCGACGCCCATCGCGCGGCGCGCAACCGCGTGATCACGCCGTAGCGGACTTCAACTCCGGATACGGAATCAGCACCGAAGCGCTGCGCCGCGACGCGATCGCGAGTTTCGGCTTCGGCAGGCCGAGGATTCGGTACAACTCCGCGACGTCGCTCGCAGCGATCTCCAACCAGTCGCCGCGTCGCAGCGTCGACGGCAGCACCACCGGTCCATAGCGCACACGCTTCAGGCGCGAGACTCGAACGCCCTGCGACTCGAGCAATCGCCGCACTTCGCGATTGCGGCCCTCGGTCAACGTCACGTGGTACCACTGGTTGTAACCGGTGCCGCCGTGCCGCTCGATATCGGAGAACCGCGCGACGGCGTCGTCGAGCAACACGCCTTCGCGCAACGCCCGCTCCATGTCCGCATCGAGCTTGCCGGCGATTCGAACCGCATACTCGCGATCGATACCGGTCGACGGATGCATCAGTCGGTGCGCCAGCTCGCCGTCGTTGGTGAGCAGCAGCAATCCGCTCGAATTGATGTCGAGCCGACCGACGACGATCCAACGTCCGCTCGTCAATCGCGGCAGTCCGTCGAAGCACGTCGGCCGTCCTTCCGGATCGCGGCGCGTACAGACCACGCCGTCCGCCTTGTTCAGCAACAGCACGCGCGCAACGGCCGCGGCGCGGCGTTCGAGCGGCGCACCGTCGATCTCGATTCGATCATGGCCGCCGACGCGTTCGCCGAGCGTTGCGACGCTGCCGTTCACCGTCACGCGCCCGGCGACGATCCACCGTTCCATCTCGCGGCGCGAACCGACGCCGGCATCTGCGAGTACCTTGTGGAGTTTGTCGCGCGAGTCGTTTCGGTCGGCGGCGCTCCGATCGTGCGCGCCTCTCGTTCCGCGTGAGATTTTCCGTTCGCGCGAGACTTTGCGTTCGCTCGAGACTGTGCGTTCGCTTGAGACTTTGCGTTCGCTCGAGACCGTGCGTTCGTTTGAGACTTTGCGTTCGCGTGGGATTTTCTGCTCGCGCGAGTCCCGCTGCGCCCGCGGACCTGCACGACGTGAACGCGGCTTCACCCCTCGCGTTCCGCCGGCATCGGCTCGTCGTCGACCGTCGCCTCGGCCGCAATACCGTCCGACGGAAACTCGACCCGCGGCCCTTCGACGTATTCCGGACCCGCGCCGGCGAGTTCCGCTTCGATCGGTTCGATCAACGCCTTGATCTCGGGCAGCGACGGTAGCTCGTCGAGGCTCTTCAAGTTGAAGTAGTCGAGAAACGCCTTCGTCGTGCCGTACATCGCCGGCCGTCCGGGCACTTCGCGATAGCCGACGACGCGTATCCAATCGCGTTCGAGCAGCAGCCGTATCATGTTCGAGTTCACCGCGACGCCGCGCACCTGTTCGATGTCGCCGCGCGTGACCGGTTGTTTGTACGCAATGAGCGCGAGCGTCTCGAGCAGTGCGCGCGAGTAACGCGGCGGCCGGTCCTCCCACATGCGGCTCATCCACGGCGCGAGTTCTTGCCGCACCTGAAAGCGGTAACCCGACGCGACGCGCTTCAATTCCACGCCGCGGCCGACGCAATCCGCTTCGAGTTCTTCGAGCACCGCCTTGAGCGCCGCGCGATCGCACTCCCCTTCGGCGAACAGACGTTCGAGCAGATCGAGCGTCAGCGGTTCGTCCGCGCACAGCAACGCCGCTTCGACGACTTGTTTGATGTGCTGCGTTTCCAACATATCGGAGCCCCGTTTAATTGACCGCGGCGCGCAGATAGATCGGCGCGAACGGTTCTTGTTGTACGAAGTCGATCAGTCCTTCGCGAATCAACTCCATCAGTGCGAGGAACGTGACGATCACACCGAGCCGGCCTTCGCGGACGTTGAACAAGCTGACGAAGGGGACGAACTCTTCCGGTGCGTCGTTCACGCGCGCGAGCACGTCGGACATCCGCTCGCGTACCGACAACGGTTCGAGCTTCACCGCGTGGCGCTGGAACATCTCGGCGCGATGCAGCACGCGCGCGAGCGCGACCAGCACCTCGCGCAGATCGACCTCCGGTTCGACCTGCTGTCGCGTCAGCGTCGGGCGCTCGGCGTACGCGCGGTGCACGTCGCGTTCGAGCCGCGGTAGCGTATCGATCTGCTCCGCCGCGATCTTGAACCGCTCGTACTCCTGCAAGCGCCGGATCAACTGCGCGCGCGGATCGTCTTCGTCGTCGAGGTCGACGTTCGAGCGCGGCAGCAGCATGCGCGACTTGATCTCGGCGAGCAGCGCGGCCATCACCAGATATTCGGCCGCGAGCTCGAGCTGCAGCGCCGACATCAGCTCGATGTACTGCATGTACTGGCGCGTGATCTCGGCGACCTTGATGTCGAGGATGTCGAGGTTTTGTCTGCGGATCAGATACAGCAGCAGGTCGAGCGGGCCTTCGAACGTCTCGAGAAAGACTTCGAGCGCGTCGGGCGGGATGTACAGATCGGTCGGCAGTTGCGTGAACGCTTCTCCGGCGACGATCGCATAGAGCTCGTCGGTTTCGCCGGCGCGTTCTTCGCGCAGCGCGCGCAGTCGATCGCCCGGTACGGGCATGGAGCTCTGTTCCGACATTTCGCTACTCACCGGTGCGAGATGCCGATCGCCGCACGCACTGCCTCGAGCGTTTCACGCGCCACATCGCGCGCCTCCTCCGATCCTTCCAGCAATATCGATTGCACCATGTCACGGTCGCGTTCGTATTGCATGGCCCGTTCGCGAATCGGCGCTTGCTCCGCTTTGATCGCGTCGATCAGCGGCCCTTTGCATTCGAGGCAGCCGATGCCCGCCGTGCGGCAGCCTTTGGCGGCCCACGCGCGCACCTCGTCGCTCGAGTAGATCTTGTGCAGATCGAACACGGGGCACACGTCGGGGTTGCCCGGATCGTCGCGTCGCACGCGCGCGGGGTCGGTCTTCATCGTCTTGATCTGTTGCTCGATGACGGCCGGCTCTTCGCGCAGCCGAATCGTATTGCCGTACGACTTCGACATCTTTTGCCCATCGAGACCGGGCACCGTGGGCGTGTCGGTGAGCAGCGCCTGCGGCTCCGGCAAGATGATGCGGCCGCCGCCTTCGAGATAGCCGTACAACCGCTCGCGATCGCCGACCGACAGATTCTGCTGTTCCGCGAGCAACGCGCGCGCCTTCATCAACGCCTCGACGTCGCCGTTCGTCTGGTATGTCTTGCGCAGATCGCTGTAGAGGCGCGCGGCCTTCTTGCCCATCTTCTTCACGGCTGCTTCGGCGTGCTGCTCGAAACCCGGCTCGCGGCCGTAGATGTGGTTGAAGCGGCGCGCGATCTCGCGCGTCAGCTCGACGTGCGCCACCTGATCGGCACCAACCGGCACTTTGCCGGCTCGATAAATCAGAATGTCGGCGGATTGCAGCACCGGATAGCCGAGAAAACCGTACGTCGACAGATCGCGATCCGTCAGCTTCGCCTGCTGATCCTTGTAGCTCGGCACGCGTTCGAGCCAGCTGACCGGCGTCGTCATCGACAGCAGCAGATGCAGTTCCGCGTGTTCCGGCACCTTCGATTGCACGAACAACGTCGCCGATCCCGGGTTGACCCCGGCCGCGAGCCAGTCGACCACCATCTCGAACGTGTGTTGCTCGATGTCGTACGGCTCGTCGTAGTGCGTCGTCAGCGCGTGCCAGTCGGCCACGAAGAAGTAGCACTCGTATTCGTGCTGCAGACGAATCCAGTTCTTCAGGACGCCGTGGAAGTGACCGAGGTGCAGACGGCCGGTCGGCCGCATACCGGAGACGACCCGTAGATCCGAGTCATTGCTACTCAATCGAGATGGTCCAGTTTTGCGAACGCGGCATTATACCCGACGATCTCGCGCAGCCTCGGGTCGATTCGGTCACTCGAACACACCGAGCCCCGGACGAATGACGGCCGGCGGCGCTTCCGTCAGATCGACGACCGTCGTTGCCGTCAGTCCGCATGCGCCCCCGTCGATGATCAACTCGACGCGCTTCTCGAGTTCGGCGCGAATCTCCTCCGGATCGGACAGCGCGTTCGTCGCGTCGGGCAGGATCAAGCTCGTCGACATCAGCGGTTCGCCCAACGCTTCGAGCAAACCCTGCGCGACGACGTGGTCCGGTACGCGGATACCGATCGTGCGCCGTTTCGGATGCACGAGGCGGCGCGGTACTTCGCGCGACGCGTGCAACAGGAACGTGAACGGCCCCGGCGTGTAGTGCTTCAAGATCCGGTAGCTCGAATTGTCGACGCGCGCGTAGATCGACAACTCCGACAGGTCGCGGCACACCAACGTGAAGTGATGGAGCTTGTCGAGCCGCCGGATGGCGCGGATGCGATCGAGCGCCGTCTTGTCGCCGATGTGACAACCGAGCGCATACGTCGAGTCGGTCGGATACACGATCACGCCGCCGGCGCGCACGATGTCGGCCGCTTGCGCGAGCAGGCGGCGTTGCGGATGCGTGGCATGAATCGCGAAATACTGGCTCATGTCGGTTCGCGCACGCCGCGGCGCACGTGACGTTGCGTCAACACGTCCGGCGTCCCCCCGTCGTTCGCATGCCTCCCCCGTTGTGCGTGCGCTGGCACCGCATCCGCGCGCGTGGCTTCCTTTAGATGGGACCGCGAATCTTTTATGATCGCGCGAATTTCAACTCCGTAGCCGTGCATGCAGCTGGTCGAATTCGTACCGATTCTAGTCTTTGTCGCTGTTTACTACGCATTCGGCATCTTCTACGCCACCGCCGCATTGATGGCGACCGTCACGGTCCAGATCGCGTTCCTCAAATTCACGCAGCGAACGATCTCCGGCCAGATGAAATTCACGTTTTGGCTGTCGCTGATCTTCGGCGGCCTGACGTTGATCCTGCACGACCGCACGTTCATTCAGTGGAAGCCGACCATCGTGAATTGGGCGATGGCCGGCCTGCTGCTCGGCGGTCACTTCGCGAAACGCAACTTCATCGAACGCATGCTCGGCCACCAGCTGAAGTTGCCGCCGCCGGTGTGGACTCGACTGAACTTCGGATGGGCGCTCGGCTTCTTCGTCGCGGGTGCGCTGAACCTGTACGTCGCGCGCAACTACTCCGAGGCGTTCTGGGTGAATTACAAGCTGATCGGTGGCGTTGCGATCACGCTGTTCTACGCGTTGCTGACCGCCGCTTACCTCGGCTTCGGCGGCTACCTCGCCGATCAATCGCGCACGGACAAAGCGGACAATCCGCTGTGAGCGCGCGCGCATTGCTGTGCCTCGCGGCTCTGCTCTCGGCGTCGGTCTCGCGGGCCGAAACGGTTTGGATCTCGGACGAGTTCACCGTGCCGCTGCGCAGCGGTCCGTCGAACGAACACCGGATCATCCATCGCGGCTTGCCGAGCGGCACCGAACTGCAGGTACTCGGAGTCGACACCGCCGCCGGCTACACGCACGTCCGCACGTCGGGCGATCTCGACGGCTGGATCAGCTCGCAATACTTGGTGAAGGAACCGATCGCACGTATTCAGCTGGTGAACGCCAACAACAAGATCCAGGCGCTCGACAAACAACTCGCGCAGCGCAACGAATCGCTATCGGAGCTGCGCTCGACCAGCAGCGAAGCCGCGTCGAACGGCGATCGACTGGCCGCGCAGGTCGCGCAGCTCGAGGCGGAGCTCGCGGAACTCAAACGCGTGTCCGCCGATGCGATCGGCGAGCACACGCGCAATCAGGAATTGAACAGCCTCAACGAGCGGCTGCGCGCCGAGGTCGAAGACCTGACCGAGGAATCGCAGCGCCTCGAGGACAATACCCAACAGCGTTGGCTGCTGACCGGCGGCGCTCTCGTGATCGGCGGCTTGCTCGCCGGCGTCGCGATCAAAGCGCGGCCGCGGCGCAGCGGTTGGTCGTGATCGAACTCTCCGTCAATCTGAACAAGATCGCACTGCTGCGCAATTCGCGCGGCGGCGATCTGCCGAGCGTCGTCGAAGCCGCGCAGGTCGCGATCGGCGCCGGCGCGTACGGCATCACGGTGCATCCGCGCCCCGATCAGCGTCACGTACGACCGCGCGACGTCGCCGACCTCGCGGCGCTGTTGCGCGAGCGGCATCGCGGCATCGAGTTCAACATCGAAGGCAACCCGTTCGCCGGTCCGCGCGCCGACGGTTATCCGGGCTTCGACGCGCTGATCGAATCGGCGCGGCCGGACCAAGCGACGCTCGTACCCGACTCCGATTCGCAGCTGACGTCCGACCACGGCTGGGATCTTCGCGGCGACAACGCGCGCCTGATCGCGGCGCTGCAGCGCTATCGCGCCGTCGGCGCCCGCGTCAGTCTGTTCATGGATCCGGACCTCGAACAGATCGAACGCGCGGCGCAGCTCGGGGTCGAACGGATCGAGCTGTACACCGGCCCCTTCGCAGAGAAGGTCAGGGATCACGGCGTCGACAGCGCACAAGCGCGCGCGAGTTTCGATCGCTACGCGCGCGCCGCGCGCCACGCGACGACGCTCGGCCTCGGCGTCAACGCCGGACACGATCTCGATCTCACGAATTTGCCGATGTTCCGCCGCATCGAAGAAGTCCTCGAAGTTTCGATCGGCCACGCGTTGATCGGCGACGCGCTGCGCGTCGGGCTCGCCGCAGCCGTCGCGGCTTACTTGAAGGTGTTGCGATCATGATCGATTCCATCCGAATCACTCTCGCAGGTCTTTTGCTCGCCGCGGTTGCATGGACTTCGGCGGCCGCCGCCGCGCCGATCGAACGCGTGGTGCTGCAAACCAACAAGGGGGCGATCGAAATCGAACTGTTCGCGGATCGCGCGCCGGTGACCGTCGCGAACTTTCTGAAGTACGTCGACGCGGGCTTCTACGACGGCCTCATATTTCACCGCGTGATCCCCGGCTTCATGATCCAAGGCGGCGGCTTCGACCCGAACTTGAAGCAACGCACGCCGAACGCGCCGATCGTCAACGAGTCGAAGAACGGCCTGCACAACATCGTCGGCGCCGTCGCCATGGCGCGGACCAGCGCGCCGGACTCGGCGACGTCGCAGTTCTACATCAACGTCGCCGACAACCCGGACCTCGACTTCGCCTCGAATCATCCGGGCTACTGCGTCTTCGGCAAGATCGTCGGCGGCATGGAGGTCGTCGAAGCGATCGCGTCGGTGCGCACGACGTTCAAGGGCGGCATGCAGGATGTGCCAATCGAAGCCGTGATCATCGAATCGGCCAAACGCGTCCCGCCCGCGGCGCCATGAGACGAATCGCTGCGGCCGCCATCGTCGCGTTGTTTCTCGGCTCGATCGTCACCGAGCTCGAGTCGCGCCTCTTCGCGGACCGGTATTTCGCGCTGCTCGTACTCGCGACGCTGGCGATCTTCGTCGGCGCTCTCGCCATGCTGAGGATCGACCCGGGCCGCGAGCGCGCCGTCACGCATCGCGACGCGGTCGACGCGCCGCCGGCGACCGCGGCTGCGCCCGATGACGAACTCGAAGGCGGCGTCGTGAAATGGTTCAACCGCACGAAGGGCTTCGGCTTCATCATCCGCGACACCGGTGGTGAGATCTTCGTTCATCACCGCAACATCCACGGCAGCGGCCGCCGCAGCTTGAAGGACGGCGAGCGGGTGCGCTTCAAAGTGACCGAGCACGACAAAGGTCTGCAGGCCGAACACGTCCTCGTGACGCCCGACTCGTGAATCTGATCGCACAGATCGACGCACGCGTCCGCGCCGCAATGACCGCAGCCGGCATCGACGATCCGGTCGCTGCGGTCACCGTCGCCGCGCGCGCGGAGTTCGGCGACTATCAGGCGAACGGCGTCATGCAAGCGGCGAAACGGCTGCGCAAGAATCCGCGCGAACTCGCGGCGGCCGTGGTCGCGAAGCTCGATCTCGCGGGTCTCGCCGCGCGCACCGAGATCGCCGGCCCCGGCTTCATCAACATCCACCTCGACGACCGAGCCATCGCCGCCGCGGTGCGGCCCTCGCGCGAACTGCTGACCGCAGTCGCTGCGCCGAAGACGATCGTCATCGACTACTCGTCGCCGAACCTCGCGAAGGAAATGCACGTCGGCCATCTGCGCAGCACGATCATCGGCGACTCGATGGCGCGCGTGCTCGCCGCGACCGGCGAGCGCGTCGTCCGGCAGAACCACGTCGGCGATTGGGGCACGCAATTCGGCATGTTGCTCGCGTACCTCGAAGAGACCGGCGTCGGTTCGGAGCAGCTGTCCGACCTCGAACGGTTCTATCAAGCTGCAAAGAAACGTTTCGACGCGGACGCGACGTTCGCGGACCGCGCGCGCTCGGAAGTCGTCGAGTTGCAATCGGGTGAGCCGCACGCGAATGCGCTGTGGCGGCAATTCGTCGAGATATCGCTCGGCCACTGCGAGTCGGTCTACCGCCGCCTCGGCGTGTTGCTGACGCGCGCGGACATCCGCGCCGAGAGCAGCTACAACGACGATCTCGCCGGCATCGTCGCGGTGCTCGAACAGGAAGGCTTGCTCACCGAATCCGATGGGGCGCGCTGTGTGTTCCTCGACGAGTTCACCGCGAAGGACGGCACGCGGCTGCCGTTGATCGTGCAGAAGACCGACGGCGGCTTCCTGTATTCGACGACCGATCTCGCCGCGATCCGCCATCGCGCGCACGGGCTGAACGCCGCGCGCGTGTTGTATTTCGTCGACGCGCGCCAAGCGCTGCACTTCCGCCAGGTGTTCGCGGTCGCGCGGCGGGCCGGTTTCGTCGGTCCCGACACGAGCCTCGAACACCATCCGTTCGGCGTGATGCTCGGCAAGGACGGACGACCGTTTCGCTCGCGCGACGGCGGGCTCGTCAAGCTCGACGAATTGCTCGACGAGGCGGAGCAGCGCGCCTTCGACCTCGTCAGCGCCAAGAATCCGAACCTCGACGTTGCGGAGCGCCGGACGATCGCGCACGTCGTCGGCATCGGCGCTGTCAAATACGCCGATCTATCGAAGCATCGAACGAGCGACTACGTGTTCGACTGGGATGCGATGTTGTCGTTCGACGGCAACACCGCGCCGTACTTGCAGTATGCGTACACGCGCATCGTCAGCTTGTTCCGTCGCGGCGAGGTCGAGCGCACATCGGTCGATGCCGAGATCGTGCTCGGCACTCCGCAGGAACGCGCGCTGGCACTGGCGCTCGCGCGATTGCAGGAGGTCGTGGACGTCGTCGCGGCCGACGCGCTGCCGCATCACCTGTGCACGTACCTGCACGACCTGGCGGCGAAATACATGCAGTTCTACGAACGATGTCCGGTGCTGACCGAAACGGGCGCGACGCGAGCCAGTCGCCTGGCATTGTGCCGGCGTACCGCGGACACGCTGCAGCACGGCTTGTCGCTGCTCGGTATCGGCACCGTCGAACGCATGTAGTCGTCGCCGTTTGGCGCGATTTCGAAGCCGGAAACGAAAGAGCCCGCGGCTGCGGGCTCTTCGACGGGACCGGACGCGCGATTAGGCGCGCGACAACTTCGGAACCGTGTACGACTTCAGATCCGCGACGAACTCGCGCAGCGATGCGATGCCGGTGGCTTCCGCGTCGATGCACCACTGCTTGAAATCGCCGAGCAGCACTTCTGCGTCGCCGCCGCGCTTCGTCCAGACGACCTGCAGGCGCTGCTTGAATTCGTAGATCGTCTTCAGCAGCGGGCTGCCGTCGACGACACGCGTGATGTCGTTGCGGCCGGCGGCGTCGACCAACGTGTCTTCGCGCGTCAGCAGCGACTTCGCGCGCTTCAGCAGGGTGCGCGTCGTGGCATCGGCGCGCTGCAGCTCGAGCTCGACGTGCGGCGCGACGACGCGCTCGGCGTAGTTCGCCATCACGCGGAAGCGATCGTTCAGCACGGCCCACACCGTGTCCTTGTCGATCTGGTCCTTACCGGCGATGCGTTCGACGACGGGTCCGGTGCTCAGCGGCTTCGCGAGACCGAGCCAACGAAACAGCGTGATCCACATCCAGCCGATGTCGAACTCCCACGGCTTCGCCGACAACTTCGCCGAATTCGGATATGTGTGGTGGTTGTTGTGCAGCTCTTCACCGCCGATCAGGATCCCCCACGGGACCAAGTTGCGCGCGGCGTCCGGGCATTCGAAGTTGCGATAGCCCCAATAGTGACCGATGCCGTTGACGACGCCGGCCGCGAAGAACGGAATCCAGACCATCTGCACGGCCCAGATCGTGAGCCCCGCGACGCCGAAGAGCGCGAGGTCGATGACCATCATCAGGCCGATGCCGTACACGCTGTGGACGTAGACGTGGTTCTCGATCCAGTCGTCCGGCGTGCCTTTGCCGTAGCGATCGAGCACGTCCGCCTTCGCGGCCGTGATCTTGTACAGTTCCGCGCCCTGCCACAGCACTTTCCGCAATCCGAAGATTTGCGGGCTGTGAGGGTCCTCCTCGGTTTCGCAGTCCGCGTGGTGCTTGCGATGCACCGCCGTCCACTGCTTCGTGGTCATTCCGGTCGTCATCCACAACCAGAAGCGGAAGAAGTGCTTCAGCGCCCCGTTCAACTCGAGCGCGCGATGCGCCGAGTAGCGGTGCAGGTACACCGTCACCGCGACGATGGTGATGTGCGTCATGACCAACGTGTACACGACCATCGCGCCGAGCGAGGCGTGCGTAAGGCCCTGGTACAGGAAGGAAAAATCCACTCTGTTCGACTCCCTTGTTGTGGGTCCGAAGGACCCGCAGTGGCAGGCATTGTGTCAACTCGATCCTCAAAACGCCACTTGAGAACCGCCCGAGGATCCGTGCCGCATCCGGCGCCAGACGACGCTAGTATACGGAGCCCCGCCTCGGACCCGCCGCACGCCGCGCGCAACTGAGACGTGGGTCAACCGCCGGGCCAGATGGGCGTCCGGACCCAATAGGAAGGTGCGTCATGACGTCCGATCGCGGCGCGTTCGACACTCTGATCGACCCGGAAGTTCTGGCCGCCCGCGCCGGGGATGCCGGCTGGCGCATCGTCGACTGTCGCGCCGCGCTGACCGACCTCGGGTTCGGCGCTGCTTCTTATCAAGCCGGCCACATCCCCGGCGCCGTGTTCGCGGACCTCGCTGACGACCTCTCCGGTCCGATCGTGCGCGGCGTCACGGGCCGCCATCCGTTGCCGGAGCCGGCGACGCTCGCAGCCACCTTCGGCCGCCTCGGCATCGGTGCAGACACGCAGGTCGTCGCATACGACGCGGCGAACGGTGCGTATGCTGCGCGCGCCTGGTGGCTGCTGCGCTGGCTCGGCCACCCGCGCGTCGCGGTCCTCGACGGCGGACTCGCGGGTTGGCAGGCACTGGGTTACCCGCTCGAGAGCGGCGACGTTCATGCAACCGCGACGACCTTCCCGATCCGCCGATCGCTGACCCGTACGGTCACCGCCGCCGACATCGTCGAACACGGTGCGACGTTCGATTTGATCGACGCACGCGCGCTACCGCGTTATCGCGGCGAAGTCGAACCGATCGACCCGGTCGCCGGCCACATTCCGGGTGCGCGCTGCGTGCCGTTCGAAGGAAACCTCGACGAGCGACAACGCTTCGTCGAACCCGCCGCCCTGGCGACTCGGTTCGCACCGCCGCCACCGCAATCGGAAAAGCCGCGCGTTTGTTACTGCGGCTCCGGCGTCACTGCCTGCCACGACATCCTCGCGATCGTCCACGCGGGGCTGCCGGAACCGGCGCTGTATCCAGGCTCCTTCAGCGAGTGGATCCAGGATCCGGCGCGCCGCGTCGACCGATGACGATCGAGCATCCGCTGCCTGCGCGCGTCGACTGGTCCGGCGATCAGCCGCGCTCGCGCCGATTCGACGACATCTATCACGCGGCCGACGGCGTAGCCGAAGTCGAACGCGCATTCATCGCGCCGCAACGCCTGACCGAGCGAATGTCCGCGTGTAGCGCCACGTTCACCGTCGGCGAACTCGGCCTCGGCACCGCGCTCAACTTCGCCGTCATCGCGCAGCGCTTCATCGCCTGCGCGCCGGCGAGCGCGCGTCTGCACTTCATCAGCGTCGAGCGGCATCCGTTTTCGCGCGGCGACTTCACCGAAATCGCGCGCCGGCGCGCAGCGTTGCCCATCTACACCGAACTCGCGTCCGCATATCCGCCGTTGCTCGGCGGTTGGCATCGTCGCCACCTTGCCGACCGTCGCGTCACTCTGTCGGTTTATTTCGGCGACGGCGGCGATGGATTGCGCGACATCGTCGGGCGCCAACGGGTACCCGTAGACGCGTGGCTGCTCGACGGCTTCGCCCCGGACCGCAACCCGGAACTGTGGCGCGAGGCGCTGTGGCGCACCCTTGCAGAATTGTCAGATTTCGGCACCACCGTTGCGACGTTCAGCGCGGTCGGCGCAGTGCGCCGCGGCTTGGCCGATGCCGGATTCGCGATGCGCAAAATCGACCAGCGGCCATTCAAACGTCATAGTCTCGCCGGCGTGTACGAGCGACGCTCGCCGATGGCACGACCCGTTGCGAGGCGCGCCGTCGTCGTCGGTGCGGGGCTCGCGGGCGCCGCGACCGCACGCCAACTGGCGCAGCGCGGCGTTCGCGTGCAACTGATCGACGCGGCGGTCGCACCGCCGAATCGACTCGCGCCGACGTTGCTGCACCCGCGACTACACCCCGGTTCCGACGCGCCGGCGCAGTTGCGCGCACTCGCTTATCTGTATTCGAGTCAGTGGCACGCGCGCGCGAGCGCTACGTCCGGGGCACTGCAATTCGCCAATAAGACGCTGCCGCCCGCACGGCTCGAGGCGATCGCCGACGCGTATGCCGCGACCGCGGACTGGGTGATGCGCGCGGACCCCGCGACCGCATCCGCGATCGCCGGCGTGCCGCTGCGCGACGCAGCGTTGTTTTTCCGCGACGCGCGTTCGCTCGACCTGCGCTCCGCGTGCACGACCGCGACGGACCATCCGTTGATCGAGTGCGTATTCGGCGATCGCGTACGAACCGTCGCCGCCGCCGCGGACGGCGCTCGCGTCACGACTGCGACCGGCGAATTCGATGCCGACCACGTCGTGTTGTGCAACGGCGCGGCCGCCAACGACTTCGATCAGGCGCGCTATCTCGAACTCGTTTCGATCGCCGGCCAGATCGATTGGATCGAAGTTCGCCACGGCGCGCGTATCCCGCTCGTCGGCGACGGGTTCGCCATTCCCGGTCCGAACCTCTGCGCGATCGGCGCCACGTACGAGCATCGGCCCTGGGATCCAGCACGAGCGAGTGCGTTCAACATCGCGCGGTATGTCGGCTGGCAACATGCACTGCGTGGCATGGACGTCGCCGTACGCAGTCTCGGGACGGTCCGCGGCACGCGCGCGGTCAGCTCGGACCGGCTACCGATCGTCGGCGCGTTGTTCGACGCCGACGGCCGTGTGCTGCCGCGCATCTCGGTCAGCGCCGGTCACGGCTCGCAAGGCACCGTGACCGCGCCGCTAGCGGCCGAGTGCGTCGCGAGCGAAATCGTCGGCGAATTCGCGCCGCTGACGCGCGCGCAAGCGGAGGTCTGGAGTTCGCTGCGCTTTCGCGTGCGCCAAGCGCGCCGCGGCGCCCGCCACGGCGCGTTGGCGGACGCTACTGATCGAACACGCGTACGTTCATGACGCTCGGAATGCGGCCGATCTCCGCCAGCAGGTCCGGCGTCACCGGCGCGGCCACGTCGATCAGGTTGTACGCCACGTCGGCTCGGCTCTTGTTGATCATGTCGATGACGTTGATGTTCTTGTTCGCGAGCACGGACAAGATCTGACCCAACATCTTCGGCACGTTGCGATTCGTCACCGCCAAACGAACGCCTTCCGTGCGCTCGAGACTGACGGTCGGGAAATTCACCGAGTTGCGCACGTTGCCGTGGCGCAAGAAGTCGATCAGCTGATCCGCCGCCATCACCGCGCAGTTCTCTTCCGCTTCGGCGGTGCTCGCGCCCAAGTGCGGCGTCGCGACGACGTTAGACAACCGGGCCAGCGTCGGCGACGGGAAATCGCAGAAGTAGCGCGCGACCTTGCCCGCCTCGAGCGCACGCGCGAGCGCGCGCTCGTCGACGATCTCCTGCCGCGCGAAATTCAACAACACCGCGCCGGCGCGGAACATCTTCAGCGACTCGTCATTGACCATGTTGCGCGTATCGTCGAGCAACGGCACGTGCAGCGTGACGTAGTCCGAGCGCGCGAACAGCGTCGCGAGGTTCTCCATCTTTTGCACGTCGCTCGGCAAACGCCACGCGGCGTCGACGGAAATCGCGGGGTCGTAGCCGACCACCCGCATCCCGAGCCGAAGCGCAGCTTCCGCGACCAACGCGCCGATCGCACCGAGGCCGACCACGCCCAGCGTTTTGCCGTAGATCTCGGTTCCCTGGAACTTCTTCTTGTCCGCTTCGACGCGCTTGTTGAGCTCGACCGGATCGGCGACGTCGCGCATCGACTCGACATACCGCAAACCGCCGAGCACGTCGCGCGCCGACAACAACAGCGCCGCGAGCACGAGTTCTTTCACCGAGTTCGCGTTCGCGCCCGGCGTGTTGAAGACGACGATGCCGCGTTCGGTGTAGAGATCGACCGGGACGTTGTTGGTACCGGCGCCGGCGCGCGCCACTGCGCGCAAGTTGGGCGTCACGTGTTCCGCCGTCAGCACGTGACTGCGCAGCAGGATCGCGTGCGGATCGGCGATCTCGGAGCCGACTTCGAAGCCGTCGCGCGGAAAGCGTTCGAGTCCGCGCAACGCGATCTGATTGAAGGTTCGCACCTTGTACATGAGGTATCCGTCGATGGGGAATGGCGCGTATTGTAGAGGACACTCTCCGCGTGCCGCGATCCGACCTTGTAATGTCCCGTATCGACCCGATCCAGGTCTTCATCGCCGTCGTCGATCACCGGAGTTTCACCCGCGCAGCGGAGCTGATGGGATTCACGCCGTCGGCCGTCAGCAAGCAGATCAGCCAACTCGAAGACCGGCTCGGCACGCGGCTGCTGCACCGCACGACGCGATCCGTGATGGCGACCGAAGCGGGCCAGCTGTATTACGACCGCTGCCGGCAAATCCTCGACGAACTCGACGAGACCGAAACGCAGATCCGCGCGCTCGACACGGCGCCGCAAGGGCGCATCCGCGTGCTCGCGCAACCGTTCTTCGGCCGCGGCGCGTTGGCGCGCCTGTTCAGCACGTTTCAGCAAAGCTTTCCCGACGTCTTCATCGATCTGACGCTGTCGGAAGGGATGCCCGCTGTTTCGCGCGACGCGTTCGACGTATCGATCCTGCTCGAGCAAGCCGAAGAGGAACGGCTCGTGTCGCGCGAACTCGCGCAGCTGCCGACGATCCTCTGCGCGTCGACGGGCTATGTGGAGCGCTGCGGCCACCCGCGTTGCGAGAGCGACTTGGCGCAGCACCGTTTCATCGAGATCACTGCGCCGAGCCACATCGAAACGCCGCGCTGGTCGAAGGCGCGCAGTTTCGTCGTCAACGACGTCGACATGGCGTATCACGCCGTGCTCGAAGGCATGGGGATCGCGCTGCTGCCGCTATACGTTGCACGCCGCGACATCGAGCGCGGCCGGATCGCACAACTGGTGCCGGAGATTCCGCTCGGCAGCCAGAGCGTGTGGCTCAGCTATCCGGAATTACGGCGCCAATCGCAGAAGACGCGCGCCTTCGTCGAATTTCTGACGACGACGCTGACCAACCCGCCGCGCTCCGACGCCTGAGCCGCTGGCCAACGTCCGCGAAGAGGGGCTTTTCGAGCTCCGCCCAAGCAGTGACGCATCGTGCGGCAACGCGCCGAAGGCGAGCACGCCGAGATGCCGATACGACGGCCGTCACCGATCGGTCGTCTTCACGCGACGAACTCCGGTCTGCAGGTCAGGCCGTGCGGCGCTGCGTTTCGTCGTACAGCGGCTTCGACAATTCGTCCCAATCGATGTGGCCGTCGTCCGGCAACGCCTCGAACTCGAGCAGTCCGAGTTCCTCGAACTTGGGCCGAATTGCGTCCGTCAGTAGGCCGATACGTTTCAGGTTCGGCACGACGCGCGCGAAGATCATGTTGCGGAAACGCTGCCGCATCTCGCCGCCGGTGGCGATCGCGGTCGCTTCCTCGACCGGCCAGCCGAACTGGCGATACACGTCCGTCGGGATCAGCCGCGTACGCATGACGACGCATGCCTCGAACGCGAACGCGGCGCGTTCTTCACGCTCTTCCGCACTCAACGTCTGCACGAACTCTTCCAGGTAGTTCACGCCGAACGTCACGTGCCGCGCCTCGTCGCGGATCACCAAGTGCACGATGTCGCGCAGCACCGGATCCTGCGTGCTCTGCTTCATCGTGTTGAACGCGGCGAGCGCGAGCCCTTCGATGATGATCTGCATGCCGATGAATTTCAGGTCCCACCGCGGATCCATCAGGATCTTGTCGAGCAGGAGCTTCAAGCTGCGCGAGATCGGATAGGTGAAGCCGACTTTGCGCTGTAGATAGCGGTTGAACACCTCGACGTGGCGCGCTTCGTCGAATGTCTGCGACGCGGCATACATCTTCGCGTTGAACGACGGCGCGCACGACACGAGCTGCGAAGCGACCAAGAGTGCCCCTTGCTCGCCGTGCAGGAACTGGCTGATCGCCCAACTGTGCTGGTGGCGCATCCACTGGATGATCTGATCCGCGTCGAACGCTTCCCACGGCGCGAAGCCTTTGAACAACGCATTGCCGCGGTTCTCTTCGACCGCTTTGCGTTGTTCGTCCGTGACCGGCGGACGTTGGTGGAAGTCCGGCGTCTGCTTCCAGTCGATGTCGACGCTCGCGTTCCAGTTCAGTTGCTTGCCGAGTTCGTACAGCTTGCGGATCCGATCGTCCTGCACCTGGTAGTCCCAGTTGTAGGCGCCGGTCAGCGGGGTATGGAAGAGCTCCGCGATGTGTTCGACCTGCGCGGCGTCGAGCCCGAGCTCGTTGTCGAACGGCACCGCGCCTTCGGCGGCGACCGCGGCCGGCGGTGGATCGAAATGGGTCAGCGTGCGAGGGGTATCCACCCAACGAATCGACATCGAATCACCTCGAACCGTAGAATGTGAGCCTGTGCTCAGGTTTGCGGAAAATATGAGCCGATCCTCAGATTGTCAAGACGCGCCGGTCCGTCGCACCGAACGGCGCACGCCGCGGCAGCAACGCGGGCAACAAACACGCGATTCGCTGATCACCGCGACCGCCGATTTGATCGACGCAGTCGGCTACGAACGCCTGACGACGAAGGCCATTGCCGCGCGCGCCGGCACGTCGATCGGCGCCTTCTATCAGTTCTTCGCGAACAAAGACGAGGCCATCGAAGCGTTGCTCGAACGCTATCGCGGCCAAGTACGCGACGTGCTCGCGATGGCGATTGGCGACCCGCGTCGCGACGGCGTGACGACACAGTGGGTGTCACGGATCATCCACGGCCTCGGCCAGATCCACCGGCACATGCCGGGTTTTCGCGGCGTGTGGTCCGGACGCTTACGCGGCGGACCGCTCGGCGAACGCGCCGGCGAATTGCGCCGGGAAGTGTTCGACGCGCTCGATCAAAAGCTCGACGCCGCCTTTCCCGACATTTCGATCGAGGTGCGACGACGCGCGCTGACGATCGCGCTCGAAACGGCGTACTTGCTACTGTCGCATTTCGACGATCGCGAGATGGTCGCCGCCGAACTGCAACGCCTGCTCGGTCTCTATCTCGCCTCGTACTTCACCGCAGCCGCGGACGCGGTGCATCGCTAGTCCGCTGTCGCATAGCGCTCGATGACGTCAGCGACGGCTCGTGTACCGTCGCCCAGTCCTGCACCTGCGAGCGCGGCGACGATGCGTTCGCGCTCGGCATAGATCGCCCGAACGGCCGTATCGAGGCGCGCCGCATCCAATTCTTCTTCGGCGATCACGCGGCTCCAGCCGTGCTGCACCGCATAGGCCGCGTTCGCGATCTGATCGCCGCGGCTCGCGCTGAGCGGCAGCGGTACCAACAGGTGCGGCTTCCTCAGCGCGACCAACTCGTACAGCGAATTCGCGCCGGCGCGCGCGACGACGACGTCGGCGGCCGCGAGCAGATCGCCCCAATCGGCGCCGATGAATTCGAACTGCAGATAGCCGCGCCGGCCGTCGAACGCCGCGTCCGTTCGGCCGGGGCCGCACACGTGCACGACCGTCCCGAACGCAAGCAACGCGTCGAGCGCATCGCGCACGACGCTGTTCAATGCATCGGCCCCCAAGCTGCCGCCGAATACCACCACCAAGGGGCGATCGGTCGGCAATTCGAACCGCGCTCGCGCGCGGCGCGCATCGCCGCGCATCAGTTCCGGTCGCAGCGGCGTGCCGGTATGGACGATCGGTCGACGCGACGGAAACTCGGTGACCGCGAACGTCGTGCACACGGCGGCGACGAACGGCAACGACAACCGATTCGCGAGCCCCGGCGTCAGATCCGATTCGTGCGCGACGACCGGCACGCGCCATACCCACGCCGCGACGACGATCGGAAACGCCGCGTAACCGCCTTTCGAGAACACCACCGACGGCCGCAATCGGCGCACGAGCAATAATGCTTGGGCGATTCCGACGACGATCCACCACAGATCCGCAACGTTGCGCCACGACCAATAGCGCCGCAGCTTGCCGGAACGGATCGCGTAGAACGGCACGCCGAGCGGCGCGATCAAGCCGGCTTCCGGCCCTTCCTTCGATCCGACGTAGCTGATCGCAGAACCCGCCGCGGCAAAGTGCGCGATCAACGGCAAGTTCGGCACCACGTGGCCGGCGCTGCCGCCGCCGGTGAACAGCACGTGTCGCGGCCGCGTCACAGTCCGAGTACGTCCTTCGCGAGCGGTACCGTGATGCGCCGCTGCTGCGCCCAAGCGCCGCGGTCGAGTCGATCGAACGTCGAGACCAGTTCGTCCATCCGCCGCGGCGCGCGGCGCAGCAGAAACGCGACGACATCGGCGCCGAGTTCGAGACCGCGCTGCGCGGCGAGGCGCTCGATCGCACGCGCGCGATCGGCGTCGTCGAGCGGTGCGATCGAGAAGACCTGCGCGGAACGCAGCCGCGACGCGAGATCCGGCAACGCGAACTCGACGTCGAGCGGTGCGAGGCGCGACGCGAGCAGCAGGCGTCCGGCGCGCCGAACGAGCGCTTGATACACATTCATCAGCGCCTCTTCGCGCGCGCGATCGCCGACCCAATGCTCGAGATCGTCGACGGCAACGACGTCGAATTCGTCCAGCCCGTCGAGCGCGTCGAGACCGCCAACCGCGGCGCTGGGGGGCAAATACGCGACGGCGGCCCCTGCTGCATCGGCGGCGTGACACGCGCCGTGCAGCAGATGCGACTTGCCGGAGCCGGCTTCGCCGACGAGCCAGACCGCGCCGAACACATGCGTCTTCGTCCCGCTGCGCGCGAGCTCTGCGACCAATTCGCCGTTCGGACCGGCCTCGTAGTTCTGCAACGTGCAACGGCGTTCGGTCGGAAAGCGCAACGCGAGTTGGCGACGGCGTTCGGGGTTCACGATTGCGCCGCGCGTTGCGCTGCTCGTTCGGCGACCGCGCGCCGGCCCCACGTCACGACGTAGTCGACTCCGGAAGCGAGCGCGAGCGCCGAGACGATCCAGTA
The DNA here is from genome assembly GCA_035686405.1 of Pseudomonadales bacterium. Classification (GTDB taxonomy): domain Bacteria; phylum Pseudomonadota; class Gammaproteobacteria; order Pseudomonadales; family Azotimanducaceae; genus DATJGR01. The sequence goes on from DASRZO010000508.1 coordinate 20,240, forward strand.
GCCGTACGGGTCGTTGATCGCCTCGGCAATCGGGCTCAAATACTCGAACCCGCACAGGCTCAGCAGCAGCAACAGCAGCATCACGATCTGCAGCGCCGTGTTCGCCTTGCTCAGCAGCGTCGGCTCGAACTCGATGTGTTTGAACAGAACTCGATACGCCGTGGCGCCGCCGAGGATCACGACGTCGCGCGCGATCGCGATGCCGGCGACCCACAGCGGCAGTCGGCCCTGCAAGGTCAGCGCGATGAACAGCACGCCGACCAGAATTTTGTCGGCCATCGGATCGAGCGCCGCGCCGAATCGCGTCACCCAATCGAACCGCCGGGCGAGCCATCCGTCGACGGCATCGGACGCGCCGGCCACCGTCATCAACACGAGCGCGTGCAGATATTCGGCCTCGATCAAATACCACGTCGTCGGAATCACGAGCAGCACGCGCACCACCGTGATGACGTTGGGGATCTGACGCAGGAGATCCGCCGTCATCTAGCGCGTTCGCCGTGCCATGTGAGCACGCGCCGGTCGGTGCCAGGGCCGCCAGCGATTTGCTCGGCCGGCACGAGCCGGCCGTCGAGCGCGAGAAGATCACGGAGTCGATCCCACGGCGTGCGCGTCGTGATCGAGAGGTCCACCACGTTCGCGCGAACCTCCTCGACCTGCAATCCGCCGATGAAATCGAGGCCGCCGAGATATTTCAGCAGCGCGCCGTAGTCGCCTACGTTGGCGACTCCGTCGACACGCAAGCGAATGCGTTCTTGGTTGCCGCTCGCGACGACGTAGCGCGCGACGAGCAGCTCGATCATGCGATCGACGACCGCCGCACCGGCGGCTTCCGAAGTCGGCGATTCGATGACGAAGCGCTGCTGATTGCCGTGTTGCCACACTTGCCAATCGGCGGTCCACGCGTCGTTCGCGCCGAGGGTCGCGCGGCCGACCAGCATCTGATCGGCGCCGTAGTGCTGCGAGGCCGTCTCGAGCACGGTCTCGTTCGAGCTCGTCACGGTCGCCGCCGTCACGGCGCTCTGTTCTTCGAGATCCATCGTCGGAAACAGCAGCGGCAAACCGCGCTCGCGCGCATGCTCGCGCATGCTCGCCAACAGCGGGCTGGCGTCGCCGGCGCCGAGCACACTGCGCTCGCTGCCGTTGACGACGACGATCCACGCGAGCGTCGTCGGCCGGTTCGCACTCCACTGGGGAAGACTCGCTTCGGTAATCAGCTTCTGGATCGCCGAGTCGACGAAGTGAACGGACAACTGCAGCACCTTCGGCGGCGACGCGCCGGGGACCGGGTTGTCGACGGACCGATAGCGATACTCGACGAAGTAGCGCTGCGGCGATTCGAGCGCCGCGCTCACGGCCGCGTTCGGCGGAATTTCGTTGAGGCCGCTGACGCGCTTCAGCACGATCGTCAACGCCTGCCGGAACCCGGCGGCGCGCGCGTCGCTCGACTGATCGGTCACCGGGACGTCGACGTCGTAGAGCCAATCGACAGGCGTCGCGTTCGCGTTGATCGACAGCGCCGTGAGCGCCCAGAAAATGCAACGAAATACGCGTGCGAAGCGGCCCATTCCCTCATCCGAATTTGTCGGCCCGTCGGTGGGCCTCGCGACGCGCAAGTGTACTTCAATTTCCGCCGTCGATTTCCGGCCGACGAATCCAAACCGCGAGTGCGCGCTGCGACCGTTTGATAGACTGCGCGTCCCGCGCATTCCGGACCGCCGCGTTGAGCCGTCAACTGACTTATCGAGATTCCGGCGTCGACATCGACGCCGGCGACGAACTGATCCGTCGCATTGCACCCGCGGCGCAACGCACGAAGCGGCCCGAGATGCTCGCCGGCATCGGCGGCTTCGCGGCGCTGGCGGCTCTACCGAGTCGTTATCGCGAACCGGTACTCGTCACCGGTACCGACGGCGTCGGCACGAAACTCAAACTCGCGATCGATCACGACCGCCACGACACCGTCGGCCAAGACCTCGTCGCGATGTGCGTCAACGACGTGCTCGTCACCGGCGGCGAACCCTTTCTGTTTCTCGATTACTACGCGACATCGCGCCTCGACGTCGCAGTCGCCGAACGCGTGATCGTCGGCATCGCGCGCGCGTGCGAGCTCGCCGGTTGCGCGCTCGCGGGCGGCGAAACCGCGGAGATGCCCGGGTTCTACGGCAAGGGCGACTACGACTTGGCGGGCTTCTGCGTGGGCGTCGTCGAACGCAGCGAGATCGTCGACGGCGCGCACATTGCGGCGGGCCACAAGCTGATCGGCTTACCGTCGAGCGGCCCGCATTCGAACGGCTATTCGTTGATCCGCCGCATCATCGCCGACCAACACGCGGTGCCGACCGGCGATCTGTTCGAATCGTTGATGGCGCCGACGCGGATCTACGTGCGCGCGATCCACGCGACGCTCGCGAAGGTGCGCATCGCCGGCATGGCGCACATCACCGGCGGCGGCATCATCGAAAACCTGCCTCGGATGTTCGCCGACGACCGGTTCGCGGCATTGATCGAGCTCGATAGCTGGGTACGCCCAGCGGTGTTCGGTTGGTTGGCGCAGGCGGGCAACGTCGCCGAGACGGAAATGTTGCGCACGTTCAACTGCGGCATGGGCTTCGTCGCGTGCGTCGCAGCGGCCGACGTCGACGCGGCGCTCGCGGCACTGCGCGGAGCAGGCGAAGCGCCGGTCGTGATCGGCGAAATCATCCCGGCCGGCGCACGCGCGCTGCGTCCGGGCCAACTGCTGTTGACCGCCGACTACCAATACCGGTTGGGCTAACGACCACGCAGTGGCGCGCCGCCGGGGATTTCGCGCGGCCGCCTGCCTACGGACGCGGCAACGTCACGCCGCGCTGTCCCTGGTACTTGCCGCCGCGATCCTTGTACGTCACCTCACACGGCTCATCGCCTTGGAAGAACAGCATCTGCGCGACGCCTTCGTTCGCGTAGATTTTCGCCGGCAGATTCGTCGTATTCGAGAACTCCAAGGTCACGTGCCCTTCCCACTCCGGCTCGAGCGGCGTGACGTTGACGATGATGCCGCAACGCGCATACGTCGATTTGCCGACGCACAGCGTCAGCACGTCGGCAGGGATGCGGAAGTACTCGACCGTGCGCGCGAGTACGAACGAGTTCGGCGGAATGATGCAGATGTCGCCGCGCACGTCGACGAAACTACGGTCATCGAACGCCTTCGGATCGATCGTCGCCGAGAACACGTTCGTGAAGACCTTGAATTCGTCGGCACAACGCACGTCGTAGCCGTAGCTCGACGTGCCGAACGAAATCACTTTGCCGCCACCGACGGTCCTCACCTGACCCGGCTCGAACGGTTCGATCATCCGATGTTGCTCCGCCATCGTGCGGATCCAGCGATCGGACTTGATGCTCATCTCAACCTCTTTGTCGGCGTCGGCCGGTTGCGGAAAGGGGCGCGCGCGAATCGATCGCGAACTCGAGTCGGCGGTTCGGTGCGTCAGTCGTCGGACATCGATATGCGCGGCGCCGCGGCGGCACTGCGCGAGATCTGCCACAGCCGCGCGGCCAAATGGCGCGCACCGTCGCGATACGAACGCGCCAGGGCGCCGTCGGGGTCTGCGGCGACCGTCGGCTTGCCCGAATCCGCTTGTTCGCGGATCTCGATCGCGAGCGGCAACGTCGCGAGCAGCACCGTGCCGTAGTCGCGCGCGATCCGCTCACCGCCGCCGGCGCCGAAGATGTGGCTCTCGAAGCCGCACTTCGGACAGATGTGCAGGCCCATGTTCTCGATGATACCGAGCACCGGCACCGTGACCTTGCGGAACATCTCGATGCCTTTCGCTGCGTCCTGCAACGCGATGTCCTGCGGCGTCGTCACGATCACCGCGCCGGCCACCGGCGCACGCTGCGACAGCGTCAATTGGATATCACCGGTCCCGGGCGGCATGTCGACGACGAGATAGTCGATCCGGTCCCACAGCGTCTGCGACAACATCTGCGTCAGCGCGCTCGACGCCATCGGGCCGCGCCACACCATCGGCGTCTGCTTCGTGACGAGATAGCTCATCGACATCGATTGCAGACCATGCGCCTTGACCGGCACGAAGAACTTCTCGTCTTTGACTTCGGGCCGCTGTCCCGGCGGCACGCCGAGCATGATGCCGAGGCTCGGGCCGTAGATGTCCGCATCGAGAATGCCGACCTTCGCGCCTTCGCGCGCGAGCGCTAGCGCGAGATTCACCGCGGTCGTCGACTTGCCGACGCCGCCCTTGCCCGACGCGATCGCGACGATGTTGCCGACGCCGCGGACGTTCGGACTGGTGCTCAGCGCCGGCGGCGCGAAGGTCAACGCGAGTTTCACCGGTGCGCCAACGGCCGCACTCAGGCGCTGGGCCAATTCGTCCTTCAAGCCTTCGGCCGGATAACCGAGCGCGACGTCGACCTCGACCGTCGCGCCGCGCTGCTCGGCGCGCTGCACGCAGCCGAGCGAGCCCCACGTCTCGCCGAGGTATGGATCAGCGAACGTCTTCAACGCATCGAGGTTCGCCATCGCGGTCCGCCGGAAATGAAAGAGCGCGCATTATAGGTTCGGACAGCGAAAAACCAAGCGGAATGCCGGGCGGCAGATGCAAAGGTAGGACGTCGCGAGTATAGTCGCGCCTCTCTTTTTTCCGGCGAAAACCGCGATGTCCGCGCACCGCAGGATCCTCGTCACGAGCGCGCTGCCGAACGCGAACGGCTCTATCCATTTGGGCCATTTGCTGGAGCACATCCAGACCGACATCTGGGTTCGCTTCCAGCGCATGCGCGGACATCAGTGCATCTACGTCTGCGCCGACGACACGCACGGCACCGCGACGATGTTGCGCGCGGAGCAACTCGGCGTCGCCGCCGAAGAGATGATCGAGCAGATCCGCGTCGAGCACGAAAGCGACTTCCGCCGCTTTCTGATCAGCCACGACAACTACTATTCGACGCATTCGACCGAGAACCGCGTCCACTGCGAAGCGATCTACGCGAAGCTCAAGACGAACGGCTACATCTTCACGCGCGACGTCGAGCAGTTGTTCGACCCGGAACGAAAGCTGTTCCTCGCCGACCGCTTCGTCAAAGGCGAATGTCCGCGCTGCGGCACGCCGGACCAATACGGCGACAACTGCGAGAACTGCGGCGCCACGTACGACGCGACCGATCTGAAGAACCCGCGCTCGACGATCTCCGGCGCCACGCCGGTGCTCGCGCGCTCGCAGCACTTCTTCTTCGACCTGCCGCAGTTCACCGACATGCTGAAGAAATGGTGCTTCAGCGGCACGCTGCAGCCCGAAGTCGCCAACAAGCTGACAGAGTGGCTCGATTCCGGACTGAAACCGTGGGACATCAGCCGCGATGCGCCGTATTTCGGCTTCGTCATTCCCGGCACCACCGACAAGTACTTCTACGTCTGGATGGACGCACCGATCGGCTACATGGCGAGCTTCCAGAACTACTGCGATGCGCGCAACGACGTGTCGTTCGACGAGTTCTGGCGGCAGGAGTCGCCGCACGAAGTGCATCACTTCATCGGCAAGGACATCGTGAATTTCCATGCGCTGTTCTGGCCGTCGGTGCTGCACGGCGTCGGCTTGCGTAAGCCGACGCGGATCCACACGCACGGGTTCATCACCGTCGACGGCACGAAGATGTCGAAGTCCCGCGGGACGTTCATCAACGCGGGGACGTATCTCAAGCACTTGAATCCGGAGTATTTGCGCTACTACTTCGCGACGAAGTCGACCGGCACCGTCGACGACATCGACATCACGTTCGACGACTTCGTGCAACGCGTGAATTCCGATCTCGTCGGCAAGATCGTCAACATCGCGAGCCGCTGCGCCGGGTTCATACACAAGTCGAGCGGCGGTTCGCTCGGTGCGCAGATTCACGATCGGCAATTGTGGCAGGCATTCGTCGACGCGGAGCCGAGCATCGCCGCGTGGTACGAGTCGGGCGACTACGGCAAAGCCGTGCGCGAAATCACCGCACTCGCGGATCGCGCCAACCAGTACATCGCAACGCACGCGCCGTGGGCCCTCGCGAAGGACCCGGCGCGCGCCGCGGACGTCCGTGCGATCTGCACGATGGGTATCAACCTCTTCAAGGTCTTGATCGTCTATCTCGCGCCGATCCTGCCCGACACTGGGCGCCGCAGCGCGAAATTCCTGGGCCTCGACGATCTCGCGTGGGCCGACGCGACGCGGTTCCTCGGCGAACATCGCATCAACGCCTACGAGCCGCTATTGACTCGGATCGACGCCGACGCAGTGGCGAAGATCGTCGAAGAAACCCGCGCCGATACGACCTCCGTCACGAAGAACACGGCGGTTGCGGTGGCGACCGCGAACTCCGCGAAAGCGCCGGCGCAGCCGGCGGCATCGCCGAACTCGTCCGCCGCCGAACAGGCGCCCGACTCAGCTCACGCATCGTCCGAACCGATCGACATCGATGCATTCAACCGGATCGATCTGCGCGTCGCGCGCGTCGTGTCGGCCGAGCACGTCGACGGCGCCGACAAGCTGATCCGGCTCGTGCTCGACCTCGGCGATTCGCAACGCCAGGTGTTCGCCGGCATCAAGAGCGCTTACGCGCCGGAGTCGTTGGTCGGCCGGCTCACCGTCGTCGTCGCGAACCTGAAACCCCGCAAGATGCGGTTCGGCGAATCGCAGGGGATGGTGCTTGCGGCGGGCCCGGGCGGAAAAGACATCTTCCTGCTGTCGCCCGACGCGGGCGCCGCGCCCGGCATGCAGGTCAAATAGGTCCGGCCGCGAGATCTGACGATGTCGCTCGAGCGCATCGACGCGATCGACCGCCTTCTGCCGCAGACGCAGTGCGAGCGTTGCGGCTATCCGGGCTGCCTACCGTACGCACGAGCGATCGCCGACGGTGCCGCGGACATCGATCGCTGTCCGCCCGGCGGTGACGAAACGATCGCCGCACTCGCGCGCTTGCTCGATCGACCGGTACGTCCGCTCGCGGCCGACCTCGAGCCGGTCGAACCGGGCACCGCCGCGGATATCGACGAATCACGCTGCATCGGCTGCGCGCTGTGTCTGCCGGTGTGCCCGGTCGACGCCATCGTCGGTGCCGCGGGCTACATGCATACCGTGATCGCTCGTCAATGCAGCGGCTGCGAGCTGTGCATTCCCGTCTGCCCGGTCGACTGCATCGCGATGGTCGTGCGCGCCGGCGACACGGCGCGTGTCGATTCGATTCGCGCCGACGACTGGCGGCGCCGCTTCGCGCTTCACAACGAACGCAAGGAAGCCGAAGCCCGCGCGGCCGAATTGCGCCGTCGGCAGCGACGCGAGCGAAACGGCACCGGGCGCACGTGGGATGACGCATGAACGCGACAAAGCGCCACGAGATCTTCGAACGTCTGCGCGGTTCGCTACCCGATCCGAAGACCGAGCTCGACTATCACACGCCGTTCGAATTGTTGATCGCCGTGATCCTGTCGGCGCAAGCGACCGATGTCAGCGTCAACAAAGCCACGCGCGTGCTATATCCGGTCGCGAACACGCCGGAGGCGATACTCGCGCTCGGCGTCGAGGGGCTGACCCCGTACATCAAGAACATCGGCCTCTACAACTCGAAGGCGCGCAACGTCATCGCGACGTGCCGCGCGTTGCTCGAGCAATACGGCGGCGAAGTGCCGCGCGATCGTGCCGCGCTCGAAGCGCTGCCCGGTGTCGGCCGCAAGACCGCGAATGTCGTGCTGAATACCGCGTTCGGCGAACCGACGATCGCGGTCGACACGCACGTCTTTCGCGTCGCCAATCGCACGCGAATCGCGCCCGGCAAGACGGTACGCGAGGTCGAAGATCGGTTGCTGCGTTTGGTGCCGGCCGAGTTCAAGGACGGCGCGCATCATTGGCTGATCCTGCACGGACGCTATGTCTGCACGGCGCGCAAACCGCACTGCGCGACCTGCGTGATCCAGGACCTCTGCGAATACCGCGCCAAAGAGATATGACGCGCTCGACGCCAGCGTTAGAGATCGACGAGTTCGACCGCGTCCGCCGTCAGCGCTTCACCGAGGAAATGCCGGCCGACGCGGGCGAAGCGTTCGCGGCCGTCGGTCGCGAGCAACTGCCGCCGCGGACCGGCGCCGCGCGCGTGCATCGCGAGCTGCATTGCGGCAAGCGCGCTCGACACCGCGCTCGCGGTCGTGGCGGCGGAATCGACCAACGTGAGTCCGCTGCCGCCGGCGCGCTCGATCAGCGGCGCCAAGATCGGAAAGTGCGTGCAGCCGAGCAGCAGACAATCGGGGTCCGCGTCTTCGTGCAGCCAAGCGCCCAAGTAAGCATCGACGACGCGTTCGGGAACGTCGCCGGACGTCCAGCCTTCCTCCGCCAACGACACGAGCAAAGGACATGGACGCGCCAACACGCGCGCGTCGGGGCGGCGCGCGAGGATCGCGCGTTGATACGCGCCGCCGGTGACCGTGCTTTCGGTCGCGATCACGGCGATGCGCCCGCGCTTCGATGCGCGCACGGCTGCGTCGGCGCCGGGTTCGACGACGCCGAAGACCGGCAGCGGCGCGTAGGCGGCGCGCAACGCGTCGAGCGCAACCGCGGATGCGGTATTGCACGCGATCACCAGCGCCTTCACGCCGCGTTCGACCAATGCACGCGCCGCTTGTACGGCGTAACGCTGCACCGTGATTGCGCTCTTCGTGCCGTACGGCAGGCGCGCGGTGTCGCCGAGGTAGACGAAGCGCTCGTTCGGCAACACCGCTTCGAGCGCCTTCAGGACGGTCAAGCCGCCGACGCCGGAATCGAATACGCCAATCGGCGCGTCGACCGACGCGGATGCCGGGGAACGATCTAACGAGGTCAATGCGGCGCAGCCGTTCGGACGAAGCTGCGTATTCTAGAGGCGCATTCGTACGGACACGAATGCGCGCGACGACTATGCGCGATCGTCCTTGCGACCGAGCTTCAGCACGTTGCGCCAAAAGCCGCCGCCGCTGAACGGGTTCGAGCCGCCGTTCGAGTGCGACGAGTCCGGGGCGCGGCTGGGTTGCGGCGCGCGCGTCGGTTGCGCGGTGCGTGCGTGCGGTGCCGGTCGCTGCGGGCGCCGCTTGATCGGCTCGAGCCGTTCCGAAATGTCGGCATCGCCGGCCGCTTCGCCTTTCATCGACGGGCCGCCGGGCCTGGGCGCCTTCAGGTCGCGGATGCGCTTCTCGATCAGGATGTCTTCTTTGCGTTTCTGCTTCGCGGCGTTCGCGATGTCGACGCCGCAGCGCGCGCAGAATTCCGACTCGAGCTGCAAGTGGCCGCAACGCGGACATTCGATGTGCGCTGCGGTGATGTCCTTCAGGGTCTTGTCGGCGTGCCGGTCGATCTTGAACTTCGCCTTTTCGTCCGGTGTCGCGTTCTTGATCCGCGCAATCGCTCCGAGCCCGGCGAGTTCCGCCTGCAACGCGTCGGCGGCGTCGCGCGACAGGTCGCTGCGCACGACGACCGTGCGGCCGCTGAACAACTGCGCGACCTTGCGTTCGTCGAGGCCGAGTCGGCGCATCAGATTCTGTCGGACAGTCGCTTCGCTGGCGCCTTCCGCCACCTCGCCACTGAACAACACTTGAAAGCTCATCGCACACTCCGACGTGCAAAGCCGACCATCGCCTTGCGCCCTTTCGTTCGCCCGGACGTCCGCCCGAGCGCGCTCGGCCGGATGACTCCAGCTGGTCTGCGCCATGATAAATGTCGCAATTCCGACCGTACGTGACGACGTTCGCACCGCACCCGCAGCCGGTCGGCGTTTGGCTACCGGCCGCCCGTTTCGATGACGCAGGCCGGCAATCCCCCTACTATTGCGCGCTCGATCGTTCACGAGGTCCGCATGGCGGCCAACATCCTGCAGCAGTTACCGGTCGGCGAGCGCGTGGGCATCGCCTTTTCCGGAGGTCTCGACACCAGCGCGGCCGTGATCTGGATGCGCGCAAACGGCGCGTTTCCGTTCACCTACACGGCGAATCTCGGACAGCCAGACGAGAGCGACTACGATGCGATCCCGCGCCGCGCGCGCGAATACGGTGCCGAAAAGGCCCGCCTGATCGAGTGCCGCCCGCAACTGGTCGCCGAAGGCATCGCCGCCATTCAATGCGGCGCGTTTCACATTTCGACCGGCGGCGCGACGTACTTCAACACGACTCCGCTCGGGCGCGCCGTCACCGGCACGATGCTGGTGCTCGCGATGCGCGAGGACGACGTCCACATCTGGGGCGACGGCAGCACGTACAAAGGCAACGACATCGAGCGCTTCTACCGCTACGGCTTGCTCGCGAATCCGCAGCTGCGCATCTACAAACCGTGGCTCGACCAACGCTTCATCGACGAGTTCGGCGGCCGTACCGAAATGTCCCAATACCTCGCGGCGCGCGGCTTCGCGTACAAGATGAGCGTCGAGAAAGCGTACTCGACCGACTCGAACATCCTTGGCGCGACGCACGAAGCGAAGGACCTCGAATTCCTCAACAAAGGCATCGCGATCGTCCAGCCGATCATGGGCGTCGCATTTTGGCGCAACGACGTCGCGGTCGAGCCCGAAGCGGTGTCGGTGCGTTTCGAGGAAGGTCTGCCGACCGCGCTCAACGGCGAGACGTTCCCGACGTTGCTCGCATTGTTCGAGCGCGCCAACGAGATCGGCGGGCGGCACGGCCTCGGGATGTCCGATCAGATCGAGAACCGGATCATCGAAGCGAAGAGCCGCGGCATCTACGAAGGCCCCGGCATGGCGCTGTTGCACATCGCGTACGAGCGATTGGTCACCGGTATCCACAACGAAGACACCATCGAACAGTATCGGACGAACGGACGCCGTCTCGGCCGGCTGCTGTATCAAGGTCGCTGGTTCGATCCGCAAACGATGATGCTGCGCGAGTCGGCACAGCGTTGGGTCGCACGCGCCGTCACCGGCGAAGTCGTGCTCGAACTGCGGCGCGGCAACGACTATTCGTTGCTCGATACGACGAGCCCGAACCTGACGTATCACCCGGAACGCCTGACGATGGAGAAAGGCGAAGGCGCGTTCACGCCGCAGGATCGCATCGGTCAGCTGACGATGCGCAACATGGACATCGGCGATACGCGCGAAAAGCTCGAGATCTATTCGCGAACGGGATTACTCGGCAGTACCGACGGAGCGATTCCGTTGTTGCCGTCGGGTTCGTCCGACGATCGCTAGATTCCGCGCTTCGCAATTGGCGAACGTGAGCCGATTGCTTCAGCGCTGCGCGATTTTCGCCGCGGCGCCGCGCACCAGCCGTACGGTCACTCGACGGTTCTGCGCGCGCCCCTCGTCGGTGTCGTTGGTCGCCGCCGGGAAGCGCGACGAATGGAATCGCGTCTCGATCGCTTCCGCGTTGCATCCGGACGCGACGAGATAGTCGGTCACCGCGCGCGCTCGCGATTCGGACAGCGTGCGATTCTGCTGCTCGCGGCCGGAGCTGTCGGTATACCCGTCGACGCGCACCTGAATCACGGTTCGATCCGCTCGTACGTATTGCGCGATCTGATCGAGCCGCGCCCTCGCCGCGGCGTCGAGATCGTCGTGGCCGGTCGCGAAGACGATCGAGCTGCGCTCGAGTTGCTTGAACGACGCCGGCAATAGGTCGGAAATGCAGCGCGAGTAGGCTTCATACGGCTCGCGGAACCCGACCGCGGAGATCGCGACGCTGACGTCGTCCGACGCGATTTGCGAAAACCGTCCGAGATAGAGCGCGCGCAGTATCGACTCGGCGAGCCGCGTACCGACAACGATTTCGTGAGGGGGCGCGGCCGTGGCCGCACCGAGAACTTCCGGCGCGCTGCGTTGGGCGCTCCAATCCGGCGTTTCCGCGTCGACGGCATACTCGCCGGACAATTCGACACGCCACGACGTGATCTCGAGCCCGAGGCGGCCGCCCGCCTCTTGCTCGAACTGCGCGACACCGAAACTCGGGATCTCGTGCGTCAGCCGGCACGCCATCCGGTCGCCGCTGAACTGCCACTGCGTCTCGGACGGATCGGCGCCGAAGTGCAACGACGCCGGCGCGACCGCGGGCGCGAACGCGCAACAGACGAGCAACGTCGCGAATTTCGTCGCGGCCGTCACCGCTCGATCGCCGATATGAAACGCCACGGGACTTCCTGTGCCTTCGTCAGCGTTATCGGCAACGCCGCACGAATCTTTACCTGTGCCGCCGTTCGTCGCGGTGGCCCGTGGTAAGGTACCGACTCAGGTGGAGAGTTCAGTGTCCGAGGTCACCCCGATGGCGGGCCGCTTTCGCGGCTATCTGCCGGTGGTCGTCGATCTTGAAACCGGCGGTTTCAATCCGAACGGCGACGCAATTTTGGAGTTGGCGGCGGTGTTGTTGCGGTACGACGGTCAACGCCTGGTCGAAGACCGTTCGCTGCAATACCAGGTCGCACCGTTACCCGGAACGAACATGGATCCGGCGTCGCTGCGATTCACCGGCATCGACCCATATCACCCAAGCCGCAAGGCGCGCGCCGAACCCGAAGTGATCCAGGAGTTTTTCCGCGAGGTCCGCAAGGCCGTGAAGGTCGGCGGCTGCACGCGTGCCATCGTCGTCGCACACAACGCCGCCTTCGATCACCAATTCATCATGTCCGGCGCCAATCGCAATTCGATCAAGCGCAATCCGTTCCATCCGTTTTCATTCATCGATACCGCGTCGCTCGCGGCTGTCGCCTACGGTCAGACGGTGCTGAGCCTCGCGTGCGCAAGAGCCGGCATTCCGTTCGACAGCAGCGAAGCGCACTCGGCGCGCTACGACGCGCAGGTCGCCGCGATGCTATTTTGCGCGATCGTGAATCGGTGGCAGGACATGGGCGGCTGGCCGCCGCCCGAGTGAAGGCTACTTGGCCGCAGCGCCCTCTTTCGCCCGCGCCGCAGCGCCGTTGATCAGCGTCTTCAGTTCGCCGGATTGAAACATCTCGGTGACGATATCGCAGCCGCCGACCAGTTCGCCTTCGACCCACAACTGCGGGAACGTCGGCCAGTTGCCGATCGCCGGCAAGTTGGCGCGAACATCCGGATTGCTGAGCACGTCGACGTAGGCGAACCTTTCGCCGCACGCCATCAGGCACTGCACCGTCTGCGCCGAAAAGCCGCACTGCGGCGCCTGCGGCGAGCCCTTCATATACAGAATGATCGGGTTGTTTTGAATCTGCTCCCGGATCGTTTGGATGACATCCACGTCCGCTTTACCTCATGAACACAAACGTCGAGCATTGTAGACACCTGGTCTGCGTCGCACCAATAACCATTACCCACAGCGCTCATGAACGAATTCGATAAGGTCATCGAGCGCCGTGGGACCGGCAGCACGAAATGGTCGAAATATCCGGCCGACGTCCTGCCGTTCTGGGTCGCCGACATGGATTTCGCCGCGCCGCCATTCATTCGGCGAGCGCTTCAAGCCCGGCTCGACCACGGTGTCTTCGGCTATTCCGAAACGCCGCCCGAACTGGTGGACGCCGCGATCGCATGGCTCGCCGCGCAGTTCGAATGGGTCGTCTCGCCGGAATGGCTCGTATGGCTGCCCGGCGTCGTCACCGGCCTGAACCTCGCGTGCCGCGCGATCGGCGCGCCGGGTGACAGCGTGATGATGAACACGCCGATCTACTACCCGTTCCTCGCGGTGCCGAGCAACGGCGGACGCACCGCGATCGAAGTACCGCTGGTGCTCGAGTCGAAGCGCTGGACCGTCGACATCGACGCGATGACCGCCGCGCTCGACAACCGCACGCGACTGTTCATGTTCTGCAATCCGCAGAATCCGACCGGCCGGATCTACGAACGCGACGAACTGGTCGCGCTCGCACGATTCTGCGAGCAACACGATCTCTTGATCTGTTCCGACGAAATCCACTGCGACCTGCGGCTCGACGCCGAACGCCGGCACATTCCGATCGCGACGCTGTCGGACGAAGTCGCGTCGCGCACGATCACACTGATGGCGCCGACGAAAACGTACAACACGCCGGGGCTGTGCTGCGCATTCGCCGTCATTCCCGACGCCGCGCTGCGACGCCGGTTCTGCGACGCGCGCGCCGGTCTCGTGCCGAGCGTCGGCCAACTCGCCTTCACCGCTGCGCTCGCCGCATACGAAGATCCGTCCGACTGGCTGCCGCGCTTGATCGCGTATCTCGCGCGCAATCGCGATGCGCTCGAAACGTGCGTCGGCGAACTGCCCGGCGTGTCGATGACGCACGTCGAGGGCACGTATCTCGGTTGGATCGACGTGCGCGGTCTCGCGCTCGCGCATCCGATGCGACATTTCGAGATGCACGGCCTGGGTCTCTCGGACGGCGCGCAGTTTCACGGTCCGGGGTTCGTACGCTTCAATTTCGGTTGTCCGCGCGCCACGCTCGATGAAGGGCTGCGCCGATTCGCGAACGCGGTTCGCGCCGCTCAGTCGAGCCGTTAGGTAGCTTCGCCCCAACCGCCGCCGCCGGGTGTCTCGATCGTCAACACGTCGCCCGGCGTCACGTCGAGTGCCGCTTTGGCGCCGAGTGCGCGCCCGTTGAGCGAGTTGCAGCCGACTGCGGCATCCGCGCCGCCGCGCAGTCCCCACGGCCGTCGCGAGCGCCGCTCGGTCAGCACCGTGACGCGCGCAGGCTGCAGGAATTCGAACTCGCGGACGATGCCGTCGCCGCCGGTGAACCGCCCCGCTCCACCCGATCCACGTCGAACGGCGTATCGCCGCACGCGCAGAGGGAAGTGCGTCTCGAGGCTCTCGACCGGCGTATTCAACGTGTTCGTCATATGGCAATGGATCGCCGACGCGCCGTTGCCGCGCGGCGAAGCGCCGGCACCGCCGCCGATCGTCTCGTAGTAATCCCAGCGCACGTCGCCCGCGTGTCGCCCCATTGCAATGTTGTTCATCGTGCCTTGGCTGGCCGCAGGAATGCGGTCCGGCAGCGCTTGCGCGAGCGCACCGAGAATCGCGTCGACGATGCGCATCGAGGTCTCGACGTTGCCGGCCGCGACCGCTGCCGGATAGCGCGCGTCGACCAACGTGCCCGGCGTCGTGACGATGTCGATGCGCCTGAAGGCGCCGGCGACACCCGGCGTCTGCTCCGGCATCAGACAACGGAACGCATACAAAACCGCAGCCGCCGTCACGGAGCGCGGGCAATTGATGTTGCCGCCGACTTGCGGATCGGTGCGGCCGAGATCGACTCGGGCGCGATCGCCGGCGATCGTCACGGCGACGCGAATCGTCGGCTCGACCGCGCCGACGCCGTCGTCGTCCATCACGTCGTCGAATGCATAGGTGCCATCCGGCATCGCAGCGATCGCCGTGGCTGCCAATCGTTCGGCGTACTCGTTCAACGCATCGATCGCATTGCCGAACTCGGCGACGCCCATCTGGGCCGCGAGCGTTTCGACGCGGCGACCGCCGAGTCGGCATGCACTCATCTGCGCGAAAAAATCGCCGAGTCGCTCGTCCGCGTGCAACGCCTCGTCGGTCGCGTGCGGCCGGCCGGCGAGCGCGTCGAACACGCGGCGTGCGGCGTCGGTCAACGCGCCATCGCGCCGCGCGAGCATCGGCGCGATGACGATCCCTTCCTGTTCGAGCGCGGTCGAAATCGGCATCGATCCCGGTTCGTCCGACCCGATGTTCGCGTGGTGCGCACGGCACGCCGCGAATGCGATCAGGCGGCGCTCGACGAAGACCGGCGCAACCACCGTTACGTCGGGTAGGTGCGTGCCGCCGAGATACGGGTCGTTCAGGACGACGAGATCGTCGGCGCGCCACTCGAAGCGCTTGACGACGTCGGCCATCGCGTACGCCATGCTGCCGAGATGCACCGGGATGTGCGCGGCCTGGCCGAACAGCTCACCGCGCGCGTCGAACACCGCGCAGCTGTAGTCCAAACGATCCTTGATGTTCGGCGAAAACGCCGAGCGTCGCAGCGCAGCGCCCATCTCGTCGCACACGGCCTGCACGCGCCCGACGAACAACGACAACGCGATGCCGTCGAAGGTTGAACTGCCCATATCAGTCGACTACCATCGCCGCCTTTGGAGGGCAGCGGTTGCTGCCTTTTGTCGTTTAGAGCCCGCCGAAAACCGTGTTGCACGCGGGCATCGAGGTGTCGCGCATGACCGCATTGATGGATACCTACGCGAGGTTGCCCGTCGCTTTCGAACGCGGCGAAGGCGCGTACCTGTACGACGAACAGGGTAACAAATATCTCGACGCGCTCGGCGGCCTCGCCGTCACCGGTCTCGGGCACGCGCATCCGCGCGTCACAGCCGCAATCGCCAGCCAAGCGGCCAAGCTGATGCACACGTCGAACTTGTATCGCGTGTCGCTGCAGGAAACTCTGGCGAAGCGCCTTTGCGAGCTCGCTGGGATGGATCGCGTGTTCTTCGGTAACTCGGGCGCCGAAGCGAACGAGTGCGCAATCAAGATCGCTCGCCTCTACGGTCACGGTCGCGACGTCAACAAGCCGCACGTGATCGTGATGGAAGGGTCGTTCCACGGCCGCACGATGGCTACGCTGACGGCGACCGGCAATCGCAAAGTTCAGGCGGGTTTCGAACCGTTGCTCAGCGGCTTCGTACGCGCGCCGTACAACGACGTCCGGGCGGTCGAAACGATCGCGGAGAACAACGACGAAGTCGTCGCGATTCTCGTGGAACCCGTGATCGGCGAAGGCGGCATCGTCGTGCCGGACGACAGTTACATCCCCGCGCTACGCCGCATCTGCGACCGCAAAGGTTGGCTGTTGATGCTCGACGAAGTGCAAACGGGCAACGGTCGCACGGGACGCTATTTCGCCTATCAGACGCTCGGAATACTGCCGGACGTGGTGACCGTCGCGAAAGGTCTCGCCAACGGATTGCCGATCGGTGCATGCCTCGCCCGCGGCGTCGCGGCCGAGACGTTGAAGCCCGGCAATCACGGCTCGACGTTTGGCGGCAACCCGCTCGCCTGCGCCGCGGCCCACGCCGTCCTCGACGCGTTGGTCGACGACGGTTTGATCGACCGTGCACGCGTGCTCGGCGATCGAATGCTGAACGGTTTCAAGAAGGCGCTCGCCGGTGACAACCGCGTGGTCGACATTCGCGGCAAAGGTTTGATGTTGGGGATCGAGCTCGACGCGCCGCAACCGAATCTCGTCAAGGCAGCGCTCGCGTCGGGCCTGCTGATCAACGTCACGCACGAACGCGTCGTGCGTTTGCTGCCGCCGCTGATTCTCACCGACGATCAAGCCGACGAAATCGTTCGCCGCGTCGTAACGTTGATCAAGGACGTGGCTCCGGTGGCGACGTGATTCGCCACTTCCTGACGCTGCTCGATTTCAGCCCGGAGGAACTCGCCGGTCTCATCGAGCGCGCCACGGAGCTCAAGCGGATCCGCGAAGCGGGAACGATCTACGAGCCGCTGCGCGGCAAGACCCTCGCGATGGTGTTCGACTTGTCGTCGACGCGGACGCGCGTCGCGTTCGAATCCGGCATGCAGCAGCTCGGCGGCCACGCGATTTTTCTGAGTCCGCAAGACACGCAACTCGGCCGCGGCGAACCGATCGAAGACACCGCGCGCGTGCTGTCGGAGATGGTCGACTTGATCATGCTGCGCACGCGCGATCATGCGGCGCTCGAAACCTTCGCACGCGCCGCCAGCGTCCCGGTCATCAACGCAATGAGCGCGCGCGCTCACCCCTGCCAATTGCTCGCCGACATTCAGACGTTCGTCGAGTGCCGCGGTCCGATTCAAGACAAAACCGTCGCGTTCGTCGGCGACGGTTACAATATGTGCAACTCGTTCATCGATGCATCGCGACAATTCGGTTTCGACCTGAAGATCGCGTGTCCGAAAGGATACGAGCCGGCGCCCGCGTTGCTCGCGACGTCGAACCGCGCCGCATGCGTGAAGTCTCCGCGTGACGCGGTCGCCGGTGCGGATCTCGTCGTGACCGACGTGTGGTCGTCGATGGGTCACGAGAACGAGCGCGCGCAGCGCAGCCAACATTTCGCCGGTTATCAGATCGACGAAGCGCTGCTCGATCTCGCTGCCCCGGACGCGCTCTTCATGCATTGCCTACCGGCGCACCGCGGCGAAGAAGTCAACGACACGGTCATGGACGATCCCCGCTCGGTCGTATGGACCGAAGCAGGCAACCGCCTGCACTCGCAAAAGGCTCTGTTGGAGTTTCTCGGCGCGAAGCGCGCCTAACGACCGCGCTACGGCGCTAGTTCAGCCGGAGGTTCGACAGCAGCTGCGGCTTCTCGATGCCGTAGCCTTGCGCGTAGTCGACGCCG
>DASRZO010000509.1:0-2037 GCA_035686405.1 Pseudomonadales bacterium
CGCGTCGCCGAACAGCATGAACGTTTGGTCGCGGAAGTAGAGATCGTTCTCGATGCCGGCGAAGCCCGGGCTCTTGCCGCGCTTGATCGCGAAGACCGTCTTCGCGCGATGCGCTTCGATGATCGGCATGCCGTAGATCGGACAGCCTTTCTGTTCGCGCGCGGCCGGGTTCACGACGTCGTTGGCCCCGATGATCAACGCGACGTCGACCTGCTCCATGTCCGGATTCATGTCGTCCATTTCGACGATGTCGTCGTACGGAATTTCCGCTTCGGCGAGCAACACGTTCATGTGGCCCGGCATTCGGCCGGCGACCGGGTGGATGACGAACTTCACCGTCGTGCCGCGCGCGGTGAGATGATCGTAGAGCTCCGCGACGCGGTGTTGCGCGTGCGCAACCGCCATGCCGTAGCCGGGGACGATGACGACGAGCCGCGCCATCTCCATCGTCTGCGCCGCACCTTCGACCGTTTCTTCCTTGTAGAACCGCTCTTCGGTACCGGTCGCGGCCGCCGCCTGCACTTGGCCGAAGCCGCCGAACAGCACGTTCGTGAACGAGCGGTTCATCGCGCGACACATGATGATCGACAGGATCAAGCCGCTCGCGCCGTCGAGCGCACCGGCGACGACCAACAGCCGGCTATCGAGCACGAAGCCCATCGCGACCGCCGACAAGCCTGCGTAGGCATTCAAGATCGAGATCACCGTCGGCATGTCGGCGCCGCCGATCGGAATGATCAGCAGCACGCCGAACGCGAGCGACAGCGTGATCAAGACCGGGAACGCGACGTGTGCCCACGGGCCTGTCGGATCGACGACGAGATAAGCGCCGGCCGCGATCGCGAGCGCGAGCAGACCCAAGTTCGTGACGTTCTGCAGCGGGTAGATCACCGGGCGCTGTGGAATCCACGACACGCCGTGCAGTTTGCCGGCCGCCATCAAGCTGCCGGTCAGCGTGAGGAAGCCGAGCAGCGTCTCGACGACGATCGCGGTCATGCGGAAGCCGGTCAGTTCGTCCGGGCCTTCGCTGACCCACATGTAGTACTTCGCGGTGCCGACGAGGCCGGCGGCGAGACCGCCGAAGGCGTGCGACAGGGCGGTTCGTTGTGGCACCGCGGTCAGCGCGACGCGCGACAGCGGCACGCCGACCACCACGCCGCCGATCAGCGCGAGGATGATCCATAGATGGTGGACGACTTCGGGCCGGCTCCACGTCGCGACGATCGCGAGTGCCATCGCGGCGACGCCGGCCGAGACGCTGCGGCGGGCCGATTTCGGATCGTTCATCCAATAGAGCGCCAGGATGAACAGGACGATCGCCGCGAGATACGCGGTCTCCATCAGTGCGTGCGTCATTGTTTTTGCGCCCCCTTTTGCCCTTCCCCTCGCTCTTTGAACATCCGGATCATCCGTTCGGTGATCAGGAAGCCGCTGACGATGTTGGTCATCGACGCAAAGAGCGCGACCGCGCCGAGCGCGCGGATCGGCGTCGGGAAGTCTGAACCGGCGATCAGGATGGAGCCGACGACCGAGATCGCCGAAATCGCGTTCGTCAGCGACATCAGCGGCGTGTGCAGCAGCCGCGAGACACGGCCGATCACGCCGAGGCCGATGAATGTGGCGAGCACGAGTACGGTCAACGAACTCCAATTCTGGCCGGACGCTTCCGCGGCTGCATCGGCGTAGGCCGACGACGCGACGGCGAGCGTCGCACAGGCGACTGACCACGCGCCCGCGACGGGCGCAACGCTTCGAATCATCCGTCAACCCCCTTTTTGCTCGTGCGCGCTCGACGGTCGGCGCGCCGGTGTCATGTCAGAAACGCAGGATGCCGCAGAGCCTATCAGACTGTTTCGCTGCGACGTAGCGGAACATGTAATCCGCCCGTCGGCGCTACAGCGCCGCCGCCCGGACCGCCGTCTCGTCGGCGACGATCTGCGAATCCGCGCACGCGACCACGACGCTCGCCGGCCAGTCGCGGTCGTACGCGAGCGACCGCGAGATGCGGCGCAGCGCCGTCCCTTTGCCGGCGCCGAG
>DASRZO010000510.1:0-2046 GCA_035686405.1 Pseudomonadales bacterium
CGCCGCGGCGCTCGGCGATGCGCGCTCGGTACTGAACGTCGGCGCCGGCGCCGGTTCGTACGAGCCGCTCGATCGCGCGGTCACCGCCGTCGAACCGTCGGCGTCGATGCGCGCGCAGCGGCCGGCGCATCTCGCGCGCGCAATCGACGCCGTCGCCGAATCGCTGCCGTTTCCGGACGCGCACTTCGACGCCGCGATGGCGTTGTACACGGTGCATCAGTGGCCCGACCTCGCGCGCGGCCTCGCCGAACTGCGGCGCGTCACGCGTGGACCGATCGTCGTCATGTCCGGCGATCCGATCGCGTTGCAGTCGTTCTGGCTCGCCGACTACGCGCGCGGAGTGATCGACGTCGAGTCCGGCCGCTGCCCGCCGATCGATGCCATCGCGCGTTCGCTCGGCGGCAACGCGCACGCGACGCCGGTGCCGATCCCGCTCGAATGCACCGACGGATTCAACGAGGCGTACTACGGTCGGCCCGAACGCTTGCTCGACCCCGGCGCGCGTCTCGCCTGTTCGTCGTGGAGCTTCGTCGGGCCGGACATGGTCGAGCGTTTCGACCGCGATCTGCGCCGCGATCTCGCCGACGGCACCTGGGACGCGCGCTACGGCCATCTGCGGCGCCAGACGGAATACGTCGGATCGCTACGCTTAGTCGTCGGCACCCCATAGACGAACTGTCGGCGTCGGATCGCTTGCAAAGCGTCCAACCGGTACACGAATAGCGAGCGCCCCTGCCGCGTCGACTCGGCATCGCGTTCGTACTTCGTCATAGTCCGAACGACGAACCGGCTCCGAACAGCGTCGCCGCGCCGAGCAATGCGAAGATCGCCGCTGCCACGACGTGCACCAGCTGCATCGGAATCCGCGTCGCGAGCTTTTCGCCGATGAACACCGCCGGTACGTCCGCGAGCAGCATGCCGAGCGTCGTGCCGACGACGACCAAAAGGGGCGCACCGTAGTGTGCGGCGAGCGCGACGGTCGCGACCTGCGTCTTGTCGCCCATTTCGGCGAGGAAGAACGTGATCGACGTGGCGCCGAATACGCCGAAGCGCTGCGCGACGCGGGCCTCTTCCTCTTCGATCTTGTCGGGCACGAGCGTCCACGCCGCCATGCCGAGGAACGACGCGCCCAATACCCAACGCAGGATTTCCGGACTGACGTTCGCGGTGATCCACGCGCCGAGCGCGCCGGCGAGGCCGTGATTGACGAGCGTGGCCGCCAAGATGCCGAGAATGATCGGCGCCGGTTTTTTGAACCGGGCCGCGAGCAAGAACGCGAGCAACTGAGTTTTGTCGCCGACTTCCGCGAGCGCGACGACGCCGATCGAAACGAGTAGAGATTCCATGTGCATTTCCGGGCCGGACGCCGACGATCGACCACGCCGCCTCCCGGCCCAATCCGAGGCGTCGTGGTCAAAGGTCTCGCCAAGCTTGGGACCGCTTACGCCACGGCCGGTCGGCCGAGTGTGTTGACGTAAGCCTCTTCGCGGTCGAAGAGCGACTACTCCCCGATGACCGGCGGCAACGTAGCAGAACGGTCGCGGCGCGTCGAACGTCGCACGCCGTAGTTGACCGCGCACGGCGCGCGAACACGCGTCAGCCGGTACGACGCCGGCAAGACGCGAGCGACAGTAACGTCGCCGACACGATGCCGCCGGTGGCGACGGTCGGGAGCGGGCGCAATGCTTTGCGCCGGTGCCGGCATTCAACGCGTCATCCGGAAACCCCAACGACGCCACTCAGCCGCTACTGCGTTTGCTCGCTCCAAAGACCTTCGTGCATCGCGCGCGCGAACGCTTCCTCTTGCCGCAACGTCGGGTCGCGCGCACTTCGCGCCACGCGCGCCGCCCCATCGCGAATCATCTCGCGATTGATGTTGCGCTCGCCGACCCACACGGTACCGACGAGGCGAGGGCCGGCGGTCGGGTCGACGACGTCGACGCGCACCGTCCGCGCGAACACCTTCCCGGCGAGCGACAAGCTCGCGCGGTTACCCCATGTTGCGTCGGGCTTCGGCGCATCGACGTCGGCCAGCTGCACGCGATA
>DASRZO010000511.1:0-15375 GCA_035686405.1 Pseudomonadales bacterium
ACGCGCAGCGTGTATGGGAAAGACTCCGCCGGCGGCAACACCGCGGCTACGCCGCGCCGCGCCAAACGGCCGTGGCCGATGTCGCGCCGCTTCGGACCGCCGCGCATACCGGCTTCACCGGTCGAGAACGGCGGGAAGTTGTAGTGCAGCATGAAGCCGTCTTTGTACGTGCCTTCCAGCGCGTCGATGATGGCTGCGTCGCGCAAGGTGCCGAGCGTCGCGACGACGATCGCCTGCGTTTCACCGCGGGTGAACAATGCCGAGCCGTGCGTCTTCGGCAACACGCCGACTTCGATCGAGATCGGCCGAACGGTGCGCAGGTCGCGGCCGTCGATGCGCGGCTCGCCGTTCAGCACGCGCTGACGCACGATCTGTTTCTCGAGCTTACCGAAGAAGTCTTCGACTTCTTGCGCGCTGAACTTCGGTGCATCGCCGCCCGCGAGCGTCTCGACCGCGCGGTTGCGAAGCACCGAGATCTTGCCTTGACGCTCTTGCTTGTCGGTCGTGCGATAAGCGGCGCCCAAGTCGGCTTTCACCAACTCGCTGACGGACATCACGAGCGCATCGTTCGAATGCTTAGCGGCGACTTCCCAACGCGGCTTCCCAGCCTCGGCGGCGAGTTCCTTGATCGCCTTGATCGCGACCTGCATCGAGTCGTGCGCGAACAACACACCGCCCAGCATTTGGTCTTCGGTCAATTCCTTCGCTTCCGATTCGACCATCAACACGGCCGACTCGGTACCCGCGACGACCATGTGAAGGCGCGATTCCTTCAGCGCCTCATAGCCTGGGTTCAGCAGATACTCGCCGTCCTTGTACCCCACGCGCGCTGCGGCAATCGGGCCGTCGAACGGCAGGCCGGACACGCAGAGCGCGGCCGACGCACCGAGCAGCGACGCGATGTCGGGATCGGTGTCCTTGTCGGCCGACATGACCGTACAGATGATCTCGACTTCGTTGCGAAAACCCTTCGGCCACAACGGTCGAATCGGGCGGTCGATCAATCGGCTCGTCAGCGTCTCCTTTTCCGACGGACGACCTTCGCGGCGGAAGAAGCCGCCGGGAATCTTGCCCGCGGCATAGGTCTTCTCTTGGTAATGCACGGTCAACGGGAAGAAGTCGACGCCTGGACGCGTCTGCTTCAAACCGACCACGGTACACAGAACGACGGTGTCACCCATCGACACGAGTACGGCACCGGTCGCCTGACGGGCGAGGCGCCCGGTCTCCAACGTGACCCTGTGTTGGCCGTACTGAAATTCTTTCTTCACTTTCAACTCTTCATCCTCCTACTGATGACACCGCCCTTATCTTCTCAGGCCCAGACGTTCGATCAGCGTCGCGTAGCGGGCGGAATCCTTCTGTCGAAGGTAGTCCAACAAGCTTCGCCGTTGATTCACCATACGAATCAAACCGCGACGTGAATGGTGATCCTTCTGATTGGAACGGAAGTGTTCCTGCAGCGAATTGATGTTCGCCGTCAGAAGTGCAACCTGAACTTCCGGGGATCCGGTGTCGTTTGCTGACAATCGATACTCTTCTACAACTTTTGCCTTCGCTTCTGCACTGAGTGCCATTTGCTACTCCGAATATGCCTTCATGTATGAACGCGGATTCGCTCCGCACCTTGGACGGGTTCGACCACGCATATCTGCAGCCGTAACCGTCTGCCTACGGGTGGGTGACCACCAGACGCCTCGGCGCCACGCGCCCGTCGTCGAGGATCTCGCCCACACCAATGAACATCTGCTTCGAGCCGTCGGTGGATTGTTCGATCAACTGCACGCGGCCGGCGGTCGGTGCATGCGGCACGATCACCGGCTGGCCCTGGCGGATGTAGAACGCCGTCGCATCGCTGAGCGATACCACAGGCCAGTCGCGAACCGCGGTCTCGACGGGGAGCAGCAACGCGTCCAACGCATCGTATCCGCCCTCTTCGCGACACTGTTCCAACTCGGCGAAGCTCATGATGTCCGACTCATCATAGGGACCGGCCTTGCGGCGGCGCAAGGCGCACACATGCGCCCCGCACCCCAGCTTCTCGCCGATTTCTTCGGCAATCGTCCGCACATAGGTCCCTTTACTACAGTGGATTTCGAGTTCGAATTCATCGCTCTCGAACGCCACGAGTTCGTTGCTGTATATCGTCACCGGTCGCGACTTGCGTTCGACCTCGATGCCGCGGCGCGCCAGTTTGTACAGCGGCTGGCCTTGATGCTTGATCGCCGAGAACATCGACGGGATCTGCTCGATCTCGCCGCGGAACTCGTCGAGCACCCGCTCGACCGCCGTTGCATCGACACCGACGACGTCGCGCGTCTCGACGACCTGACCGTCGGCGTCGCCGCTATCGGTGCGGACGCCCAGCTTGATCCGCACCCAGTACTTCTTGTCCGAATCGAGCAAGTACTGCGAAAACTTCGTCGCTTCACCGAAGCACAACGGCAGTACACCCGTCGCAAGCGGATCGAGACTGCCCGTGTGGCCGACCTTCTGCGCGCGATACAACTGCTTCGCGCGCTGCACGGCGTCGTTCGAGCTCGCACCGCTCGGCTTGTCGACGACGATCATGCCGCTGATCTCTCGACCGCGGAGCCGACGCACCATTATTCCGGGTCCCCCGCGTCGCCGCGTCGCCGCTGCGAATCCTTGTCCGCGTCGACCGCTCGCCGAATCAGCGTTTCGATCCGTGCCCCCTCGACGATCAGTTCGTCGTAGTGGAAGCGCAGCTTCGGCGTCGAACGCATCGTGCTGTCGCGCGCGACCGCAGAACGCAGAAACCCCGCCGCGTGCTCGAGCACCGCGATCAACTCTCGCTGCGCCTGCGCGGTGTCCGCGCCGAGCGCCGATACGAAGACATCGGCGTACGACATGTCGCGACTGACGCGGACATCGTTGACGCTGACCATGCCGATGCGCGGATCGCGCATCTCGGCGCGAATGATGTCGGCGAGCCGCTCGCGCAAATGGTCTGCGACTCGGTGTCCGCGCCCGTTTTCCTTCATCGCAGCCGCCGGGCCCATCAGAGCACCCGGGCAAATTCCTTCGTTTCGTACACTTCGATCTTGTCGCCGACCTTGACGTCGTAGTTGCGCACGCCGATGCCGCACTCGAGCCCGGCCCGCACTTCGGTGACGTCGTCCTTGAAGCGACGCAGCGAATCGAGTTCGCCTTCGTGTATGACGACGTTGTCGCGCAGCACGCGCACCTTCTTGCTGCGGTGAATCGTGCCTTCGAGCACCATGCAGCCCGCGACCTGACCGTAACGCGGCGAGCGGAACACGTCGCGCACTTCGGCCGTACCCAGGATTTCCTCGCGGATCTCCGGCGCCAACATGCCCGACAACACCTGCTTGATGTCGTCGAGAAGTTCGTAGATGACGCTGTAGTAGCGCACGTCGAGGTTTTCGCGCTCGATGATCTTCTTCGCCGTTGCATCAGCGCGCACGTTGAAACCGAAGATCGTCGCGCGCGACGTCAGCGCGAGCATCGCGTCCGACTCGCTGATACCGCCGACGCCGGAACCGATCATCAGCGCTTTGACTTCGCTCGTGGACAGCTCGTTGATCGCGTGCGTGATCGCTTCGAGCGAGCCGCGCACGTCGGTCTTCAGCACCAGACGTAGGACCTTCTTCTCGCCTTCCTGCATCGTCGCGAACATGTTCTCGATCTTCGTCGACTGATGCGCCGCCTGGCGTTGCTCGGTGCTGCGCGCTTGGCGGAAGTCGGCGAGCTCGCGTGCCTTGCGTTCGTCCGCCGCGACCGAGAACGGATCGCCGGCATCCGGCGTGCCGCCCAATCCCAGCACTTCGACCGGCATCGAGGGACCCGCTTCCTTCACTTGCTCGCCGCGGTCGTTGACCATGGCGCGAACGCGACCGATGTATTCACCGGCGATCAACACGGCGCCTTGCCGCAGCGTGCCGTTTTGCACGAGCACGGTCGCGACCGGACCGCGGCCGCGATCGAGGCGCGATTCGATGACGACGCCGCGGCCCGGACCATCCGGCACCGCCGTCAGCTCCATCAATTCGGCTTGCAGCACGATCGCGTTCAACAGCTCGTCGACACCTTGCCCGGTCAACGCGGAGACGTTCACGAATTGCGTGTCGCCGCCCCAATCATCCGGCGTCAGACCCCGCGCCGCGAGTTCGTTCTTCACGCGTTCCGGATCAGCGCCTTCTTTGTCCATCTTGTTGACGGCGACGATGATCGGCGTATCCGCCGCGCGCGCGTGCTGAATGGCTTCTTCGGTTTGTGGCATGACGCCGTCGTCAGCCGCCACGACCAACACGACGATGTCGGTCGCTTGCGCGCCGCGGGCGCGCATCGCGGTGAACGCGGCGTGGCCGGGCGTGTCGAGGAACGTGATGCTGCCTTGCTCCAGATCGACGTGGTATGCGCCGATGTGCTGCGTGATGCCGCCCGCTTCGCCCGCCGCGACCTTCGCTTTGCGGATGTAGTCGAGCAGCGACGTCTTGCCGTGGTCGACGTGCCCCATGATCGTGACGACCGGCGGCCGCGTGCGCGCCTCGCCTTCGATGTTCAGCGACTGCTCGTGCGCGTGTTCGATCGCGTCGGCCGCGACGGTCTTCGCGGTATGACCCATTTCCTCGATCACGAGGATCGCGGTGTCTTGATCGAGCGTGTGGTTGATCGTCGCCATGACGCCCATGCCCATCAGCGTCTTGATGACTTCGCCAGCCTTGACCGACATGCGCTGCGCGAGTTCGCCCACGCTGATCGCCTCGGGTACCTGCACTTCGCGCTTGACCACCTCGGTGGGGCGCTCGAACTCGCCGCCCTGCTTGTCGAGCTTGCGCTTCGGTCGCCGCAAATCGGGCTTCAACGTGATTTCGCGCCGACGGCGTTGCTTGCCGTCGCCGAATTCATCCTCGACGGGGCGACCTTTGTCGCGGCCCTTGGCCGCGCGCTTCGACGTTGCGGCACCTTTCTGTTCGGCGGCCTGCGCTTGCGCAACGGCCTCCGCAGCTTCGCGTTCGAGACGCGCCTTGTCGGTCTCTTCGACCTTCGGCGCGGTCTTCGCGGCCAGCGCTTCTTCTTTCTTGCGCTCGAGTTCGGCGCGGCGGCGTTCGTCGTCCGCTTTCTTCTCGGCTTCGATGCGCCGAGTCTCTTCTTCAGCCGCTTTGCGCGCGGTGTCCTCGCGACGGATCCGCTCGGCCTCCATCTCGGCCTGAGACTTCACCGCCGGTTTCGCTACTGCGACGGCTTCTACGGGTCCTTTCGTCGCCTCGGCCGGCGAGTCGGCGCGCTTCACGTACGTGCGACGCTTGCGCACCTCGACCGCGACGGTGCGGCCTTTGCCTTGGCCCGCCTTCAGCGTGCTGACCGACTTGCGCGTCAACGTGATCTTGCGCGGCGCGCCCTCGGCCTCGCCGTGGCTGCGCTTGAGGTAGGCGAGCAACTCCTGCTTTTCTTCTTCGGACACGGCGTCTCTGTCTCCCGTGTGGGGAAGACCCGCGTCCTGCATTTGTTTGAGCAAGCGGTCGACCGGCGCTCCGACCGTCTCCGCTAGCTCTTTGACTGTGACATCCGCCATGCGTCCCTCCGCTGCGTCCGAAGCGATTACGAGCTCGCTTCCTCCGCTTCAAACCACGGCGCGCGCGCTTTCATGATCAGCGCCGCCGCGCGTTCCTGACCGATATCCTCGATATCGAGTACGTCGTCGACAGACTGCTCCGCCAAATCCTCCCGCGTGATGATGCCGTGGCTCGCCAACAAGTATGCTAAGCGGCGATCCATTCCTTCCAACTCGAGTAGATCCTGAGCCGGATCGACGTCGCCGAGTTTTTCTTCGGCGGCGATCGCCTTCGTCAACAGCGCGTCCTTCGCGCGGTTGCGCAACTCCTGCGCGATCTCTTCGTCGAAGCCTTCGATCGCCAACATTTCGTCGATCGGGACGTACGCGATCTCTTCGAGTGTGGTGAAACCTTCCTGCACCAACACCGCAGCGACGTCTTCGTCGATCTGCAGCGTCTCCATGAACTCGGCCATGAACTTCGACGCTTCTTGCTCGTGCTTCGACGCCGCGTCTTCGACGGTCATGATGTTCAACGTCCAACCGGACAACTCGCTCGCGAGCCGCACGTTCTGGCCGCCGCGGCCGATCGCTTGCGCGAGGTTGTCCTCGGCGACCGCGATGTCCATCGAATGGGCTTCTTCGTCGACGACGATCGACGCCACTTCCGCGGGCGCCATCGCGTTGATCGCGAGCTGCGCCGGGTTGTCGTCCCACAACACGATGTCGATGCGTTCGCCGGCGAGTTCACCCGAGACCGCCTGCACGCGCGAGCCGCGCATCCCGACGCACGCGCCGACCGGATCGATGCGGCCGTCGTTCGTCTTCACCGCGATTTTCGCGCGCGAGCCCGGATCGCGGGCCGCGCCGCGGATCTCGATGATGAACTCTGCGATTTCCGGCACTTCGATTTTGAACAGCTCGACCAACATCCTCGGTGAGGTGCGGGTCAGGATGAGTTGCGGGCCGCGAGCGTCGGGCCGCACTTCGACGAGCAACGCGCGCAGCCGATCACCGACGCGGAACGTCTCGCGTGGAATGAGATTCTCGCGGCCGAGCAACGCTTCCGCGTTGTTGCCGAGATCGACGATGACCGACTCGCGTGTGACCTTCTTGACGGTGCCGCTGACGAGCTGATTCACGCGCGGCAAGTATGCTTCCACTACCTGCGCTCGCTCGGCCTCGCGGACCTTCTGCACGATCACTTGCTTCGCCGTTTGCGCGGCGATGCGGCCGAACTCGACCGACTCGACCGGAATCTCGTACACGTCGCCGAGTTGCAGATTCGGATCCTTCTCGTGCGCTTGCTCGACCGTGAGCTGCGCGTCCGGATTCGGCTCTTCACCTTCCGGCAGCGCCGCGAAGTCGACGACTTTCCATGTGCGGAACGTCGAGTAATCGCCGGTGTCGCGATTGATCGACACGCGAAACTCCGGGTTTTCGTGCGGATAGCGTTTCTTCGTCGCCATCGCGAGCGCATGCTCGAGGGCGTCGATGATCACTTCCTTCGGCACGCCCTTCTCGAGCGACACCGACTCAACCACCATCAAAATCTCTTTGCTCATCGTCTCGACCTATTCAAAGCGCGGGACGATCCGCGCACGTTGAACGTTGCTGAGCGGTATCAGGAATTCGGAATCCTCCGCCTGCACCGACACTTCGTCGTTCTCGAGTCTGGTCAATGCGCCGACCACACGCCGGCGCCCCTCGAACGGATAGTTCAGCCTCACGTCGACCGTCTCGCCGATGCTTTCGGCGTACTGCTCGGGTTTGAACAGCAGCCGATCCATGCCCGGCGAAGACACCTCCAACGTATAGCTGCTCACCAGCGTTCCTTCGACGTCGAGCAGATCGCTGACCTGCTTCGACACGCGTTCGCAATCGTCGATCGTGACGCCCACATCGCTGTCGATGTAGACGCGCAGCGTCGAACGTTTGCCCTGTCCGAGATATTCGACGCCCCAGACGCGTAGACCCATCGCATTGATCGTCGGCGTCAACAACGTTTCGATCTCTCGTTCCTTCTTCGTCATCTGCGAATCAACTCGATTCGACACGTCGCCGCATCACGGCGCCCAAAACAAAAAATGGGCTGACGCCCATCCTGCAAACATACCTTCATCTACGAAAAAGCCCCTGAAAAGGGGCTTCATCGAGTTGGTAGCGGGGGCAGGATTTGAACCCACGACCTTCGGGTTATGAGCCCGACGAGCTACCAGACTGCTCCACCCCGCATCAGCCGGACGCGGATTATAGGGAGGTGGGTATAGCGGGTCAACCAAACTACTGCGCGATCGAGGCCTGCGCGAGTTTGCGGAAACGGCGCAAATTCATTGGTGCCGAAGAGAGGACTCGAACCTCCACGAGCTCACGCTCACTACCCCCTCAAGGTAGCGTGTCTACCAATTTCACCACTTCGGCTCACGAAAGAACGGGTCCGGTCAGACGTTGGGAACGCTGGAATCTACAGGTTCGCCGGGGGCTGTCAACTTCGAATCCGGATTTGTATTCGGCGGCGGCGTGTCGCTCGGCGCACTCTGCGGCGGCGCTGCAGGAACGCTCTGAGCGCCATTCGATGCAGGCTTCGAATCGGTCGCGGGCGCCGGCGCCGCCGCTGCGTTGACGACCGGAATGCCGATGTCGTTCACGGTTGCCGCGCGTTCCTTTGCAAGAAACGCGAGTCCGAGCGACAAGGCGAAGAATGCCATCGCCAACCACGCAGTCGACTTCGCGAGGAACGATGCCGAGCCGGCGCCGCCGAACATCGCGTTCGCAGACCCGCTCCCGAACGCCGCGCCGATGTCCGCGCCTTTGCCTTGTTGCAGCAGCACGAGCGCACCGAGCGCGATCGCATCGATGACCAACAAGATCAGAAGAATCGTCTCCAACGTGCCCATGTCTAAGCCGCCCTACAAATCTCGATGAATTGCTTCGCATCCAACGAAGCGCCACCTACCAAACCACCGTCGACGTCGGCGCACTCGAACAGGGCTGCCGCGTTGCTCGGCTTGATGCTACCGCCATACAAGATCCGAACCTCGTCGGCAGCTTCACCGAAACGCGCGCGAATACGCGCGCGAATCGACCGGTGCATCTCTTGCGCGTCCGCCGGCGACGCGCTGCGACCCGTACCGATCGCCCATACCGGTTCATAGGCGATCAGCGCGCCGGCGACCGTCGCCGCGTCGGCCGATTGCAGCACCGCATCGAGCTGGCGCGAGACCACGGCCTCCGCACGACCCGCCTCGCGTTCCGCCAGCGTCTCGCCGACGCACAACACCGGAGTCATCCGCGCGCGCCGCACCGCCGAGAACTTTCGCGCGACCGTCGCGTCGGTTTCACCGAACAACTCGCGCCGCTCGGAATGACCGACCAACGCGTGCGTCGCACCGAGATCGGCGACCATCTCCGCCGCGACCTCGCCGGTGAACGCGCCGGCTGTCTCGAAGTGAATGTTCTGCGCGCCAACTGCGATCGCAGCACCGTTCGTTCTTTCGATTGCCAACGCGATATACGTCGACGGCGGGAACACGATGACGTCGACGTCGGGAACGTGCAGCGCTTTCAGTTCATCGAGCAGTTGCGCGATCGACGCCGACGAACCGTGCATTTTCCAATTGCCCGCGACAACGGAACGACGCATTCACCCTCAACAGGAACCGGCGGGTCGAAAAGGCGCGTAATGGTAAACAACGGCGCCGCCCGGCACAACGCCGCACGGCGTCAGCCGCCGGCCGCCGCGGCGCGCACGACCGCCGCGAGATCGTCGGCCAATCGTTCGACAGTCTTCGCGTCCTCGCCTTCGACCATCACGCGCACCAACGGCTCGGTTCCGGACGGCCGCAACAACACGCGGCCGGACCCCGCGAGCGAATGTTCGGCATCGCCGACGGCCTTTGCGACCCCCGCGTGCTTGACGATCCGCCAGGGTTCGGCCGCGCGCACGTTAACGAGCGTCTGCGGCATCTTCTCCATTCCCGTGCGCAACTCTGCAAGCGAGCGTCCCTCGAGCACCATCGCAGAGAGCACCTGCAACGCCGAAACGATGCCGTCGCCGGTGGTGTTGAGATCCAGACACACGATGTGGCCCGAACCCTCGCCGCCCAATTCCCAGCCGCGGCGCTTCAGTTCTTCGAGCACGTAGCGGTCCCCGACGTTCGAGCGGGCGAACCCGATACCCATCCGGCCGAGCGCACGTTCGAGCCCGAAATTCGTCATGAGCGTGCCGACGACTCCGCCGACTAACCGCTGCGATTTGGCGCGATGTCGCGCGATGACGTACAGCAGCTCGTCGCCGTCGACGATCGCGCCGTTGCTATCGACCATGATCAGGCGGTCGCCGTCACCGTCGAACGCGATGCCGAGATCCGCGCCGCGGGCGAGCACTTCGCGCTGCAAGCACTCAGGGTGCGTCGAGCCGCAACCGTCGTTGATGTTGACGCCGTTCGGTTCGTTGCCGATCACCGTGATCTCGGCGCCGAGCTCCGAGAAAACGCTCGGCGCGACATCGTAAGTCGCGCCGTGCGCGCAATCGACGACCACCTTGAACCCGCTCAATCGCAATACGCGATCGACGGTCGCTTTGCAGAACTCGACGTAGCGGCCGCGCGCGTCGTCGATTCGTCGCACTTTGCCGAGCTTCTCCGACTCGACGCACACGAGCGGCGTATCGAGATCGGCCTCGATCTCGAGTTCCTTTTCGTCGGCCAGTTTGTTGCCGTCGCAGTCGAAGAACTTGATGCCGTTGTCGTAGAACGGATTGTGCGAGGCACTGATCACGATGCCGGCATCGGCTCGTAGCGTGCGCGTCAGATACGCGACGGCCGGCGTCGGCATGGGACCGAGCATCAACACGTCGACCCCGGCCGACGTGAGCCCCGCTTCGAGCACCGACTCGAACATGTACCCCGAGATGCGCGTGTCCTTGCCGATCAGGATTCGACGGCGACCGTTGCGCGCGAACACCCGCCCGGCGGCCCAGCCGAGCCGCAAGCAAAAGTCCGGCGTGATCGGCGCTTCACCGACGCGCCCGCGAATACCATCCGTACCGAAGTATTTCCTCGCCATCGTCACGTCTCCTCCATGATCCGCGCCGTCATCTTCAACGCATCGACGGTCGCAGCGACGTCGTGCGCGCGCACGATCTTCGCTCCGTTACGCACTCCGATGACCGCGGCCGCGATGCTACCGGCGAGCCTTCGCTCGATCGGGCGCCCGGTGATCGCGCCGATCATGCCTTTACGCGACACCCCGATCAGCACGGGATAACCGATCTTGACCACCGCATCGAGCCCGCGCAGCAGCGCGAGGTTGTGGCCGAGGGTCTTGCCGAATCCGAAGCCGGGGTCGAGCACGATCCGGTCGTCTTCGATTCCGTCATCCCTGCAAACGCGAGCCCGCTCGCACAGGTAATCGCTTACTTCGCTCACCACGTCCCCGTAATTCGGCGCCGCCTGCATCGTTCGCGGATCGCCTTGCATGTGCATCAAGCAAACCGCAGCGCGGCTCTCGCGAACGGCGCGCCGCATCTCCGGATCACGCAGTGCATGCACGTCGTTGATCAGATCGGCGCCCGCGTCGAGCGCCGCCCGCGCGACCGCGGATCGACGGGTGTCGACCGATACGATGGTAGCCAACTGCGCGACACGCTCCACGATCGGGATCACACGACGGAGCTCCTCGCCGACGTCCGGCGGCGTTGCGCCCGGTCGGGTCGACTCGCCGCCGATGTCGATGATCGCCGCGCCTTCCTCGACCATCGATCGGGCCGCATCGAACGCGGCGCCGGCATCGACGCCACCGTCCCGCCACGCGCGACCGCCGTCCGAGAACGAGTCCGGTGTGACGTTGAGGATTCCCATCACGCAGGGGCGATCGAGCGCGAGCCGCTTTTCGCGACAACGCAGTTCGGAGGGGGCGGCCCGTGCCGGTACAGTCACGGACGCGCCGCGTCGCGAGGTCAGTGTTCCTGCGCGGGACCGCCGATACCTTGGGCTCCGCCCTGCGAAGCGGGGCGCTCGCCCTTGGCACGATTTGCCGGACCGCCGTCACCCGGGGCGCGCGGTTTGGCGCCTGCCATGATGTCGTCGATCTGGTCGGCGCTCAGCGTCTCGTATTCCATCAACGCATCGGCCATCGCCGTCAGCTTGTCGGCGTTCGCCGTGAGGATCTCGGACGCGTGCCTGTAGCACTGGTCGATGATCGAGCGCACTTCCTCGTCGATCAAACGCGCCGTCGTACTGGAGATCGCCTTCGTCTTCGTACCGGCCGACATGCCGAGAAACACCTCGGCGTCGTCCTCGTCGTACTTCAGCGGGCCGAGCTTTTCCGACAAGCCCCACTTCGTGACCATGTTGCGCGCGAGCCGCGTGGCCTGCTCGATGTCGTTCGACGCGCCCGTCGTGATGCCTTCCGGGCCGAGCACCATCTCTTCGGCGATGCGTCCGCCGAAGAACGAAGAAATCTTCGACAAGATCGCGCGACGGCTGTGGCTGTAGCGGTCTTCCTCCGGCAAGAACATCGTCACGCCCAGCGCACGACCGCGCGGCATGATCGTCACTTTGTAGATCGGATCGTGTTCCGGAACGCTGCGACCGACGATCGCGTGGCCCGCTTCGTGATACGCCGTCGTGCGTTTTTCCTTCTCGGACATCACCATCGATTTGCGCTCTGCGCCCATCATGATTTTGTCCTTCGCTTTGTCGAACTCGTCCATCTCGACGAGCCGCTTGCTCGCGCGCGCAGCGAACAACGCCGCTTCGTTGACCAGGTTCGCGAGATCGGCACCCGAAAAGCCCGGCGTGCCGCGTGCGATGACGCTCGCATCGACATTGTCGGAGAGCGGCACTTTGCGCATGTGCACTTTCAGGATCTGTTCACGCCCGCGGATATCCGGCAGGCCGACGACCACTTGCCGGTCGAAGCGGCCCGGACGCAGCAAGGCAGGATCGAGCACATCGGGCCGGTTCGTCGCGGCGATGACGATGATGCCGTCGTTTGGTTCGAAGCCGTCCATCTCGACGAGCAATTGGTTCAGCGTCTGCTCGCGTTCGTCGTGACCGCCGCCCAAACCGGCACCACGATGGCGGCCGACCGCGTCGATCTCGTCGATGAAGATGATGCACGGCGACTGCTTCTTCGCCTGCTCGAACATGTCGCGGACACGCGAGGCGCCGACGCCGACGAACATCTCGACGAAGTCGGAACCCGAGATCGTGAAGAACGGTACCTTCGCTTCGCCGGCGATGGCTTTCGCCAGTAGCGTCTTACCGGTACCCGGAGGGCCGACCATCAAGATACCGCGCGGGATCCGGCCGCCGAGCTTCTGGAACTTGCCGGGGTCGCGCAGGAAGTCCACGAGTTCCTGGACGTCTTCCTTCGCCTCATCCACGCCCGCGACATCCGCGAACGTCGTCTTGATCTGGTCTTCCGACAACAGGCGCGCCTTGCTCTTGCCGAAGGCCATCGGACCGCCGCGACCGCCCGCTCCGCCCTGCATCTGCCGCATGAACAGCATGAAGACGGCGATGATGATCAGGATCGGGAAGCTCGCGATCAGCAACTGCGCCCAGATGCTCTGTTGCTCGGGCGCCTCACCCACCACGTTGACGTTGTGGTTGATCAATTCGTCCATCAATTTCGGGTCGTCGATCGGCGGACGAATGACTTTGAAGTCTTCGCCGGATTTGCGCTTGCCGATGATCACGAGCCCATTGATCTGCACTTCGTGCACCTGGTCCTGTTGGACCTCGCTGACGAAGCTCGAATAGGCGATCTCCTGCGGCTGCGGGCGCGGATTGAAGTTGTTGAACACCGTCAGCAGCACCGCCGCGATGATCAGCCACAGAAGCAAATTTTTCCCCATATCGTTCAAGGGGTTATCCTCACATAAACCAACTGCAGACGTGC
The DNA here is from genome assembly GCA_035686405.1 of Pseudomonadales bacterium. Lineage (GTDB taxonomy): Bacteria > Pseudomonadota > Gammaproteobacteria > Pseudomonadales > Azotimanducaceae > DATJGR01. The sequence continues at coordinate 13,448 of DASRZO010000511.1, forward strand.
TGCGAGCTTACTACACCTCACCCGGACCGGCCACCGAGCGACTTTTCTTCGTCGGTGCCCGTGAATCCCGTCGCAATCCCGTAGACCTCTCGCGACTCGGCCCGCGACGCTGCCGGCTTGGCGAGTTGTGCTTTCTGGAAACAACGGCGCATGCCCTTGACCCAATCGTCGACGCCCTCTCCTTGAAACATCTTGACCACGAGCGCCCCACCGGGTTTCAGCCATCGCATCGCCGCTTCGGTGGCGAGATCGATCAATCCCATCGCGGCGGCCTGGTCTGCCGCACGCACTCCGCTGATGTTGGGGGACATATCCGACAAAACAAGGTCGACCTTGCGCTCACCGAGTGCGGTATCGACGGCGCCGACGAATTCGTCCGAGTAGATGTCGAGGCCGAGGAACACGACGCCGGGCGGCACCTGCATCGGCCGGTAGTCGACGGCGATCACGCGCCCGTTGCTCAGACGTCCCGCGAGATATCGAGTCCAGCCGCCGGGCGCTGCGCCGAGTTCGAGCACCCACCAGTGCGGCCGCAACAGCGAATACCGCGCATCGAGCTGCGCCAGCTTGAAGTGCGCCCGCGACGCGAGTCCGCGCTCGGCCGCTCTCTTCACGTACGGATCGCGCTTCTGCCGTTCGATCCAGCGCTGACTCGACTTCGTTCGCTTGGTCATGGTGTCGCCAATATACTGCGCCGATGCTGAACTCGAAGGAAAAACGGCGCTTGCGCCAAGTCGCGCATCACCTGCAGCCGGTCGTGACCGTCGCCGAACGCGGCGTCACCGACGCGTTGGTCGAGGAAGCTCGGCGTGCACTGCACGACCACGAGATCATCAAAGCGAAAGTCAACGTCGCCGATCGCGACACGCGCCGATCGTACGGTGAAGCGCTCGCGAGCAGCTGCGAATCCGAGATCGTGCAAGTGATCGGCAAGGTTTGGGTGCTCTACCGGCCGAATCCCGACGCAGATCCGCGCCTATCGAACATCGCGCGCTTTTCGTAGCCGGCGATCGTTCTCCGCGGTAGAGCGGAGGTTCAGATGTGCTCGACCGTACCGATCTCGTATTCGATCGAGCCGTTCGGCGCCTTCACGACGACGGTGTCGCCTTCGGATTTGCCCACGAGCGCGCGCGCGATCGGCGACATGACCGAGATCTTGTTGAGCTTCAGATCCGCCTCGTCTTCACCGACGATTTTGTAGCGTTTTTCCGCGCCGCTCTCGACTTCGACCAGCGTCACCGTCGACCCGAAGATCACCTTGCCGGTCGGCTTGATCTTCGTGATGTCGATGATCTGCGCGTCCGCGAGTTTGCTTTCGATTTCCTTGATGCGACCTTCGGTGAATCCCTGTTGTTCCTTCGCGGCGTGATACTCGGCGTTCTCGCGTAGGTCGCCGTGCTCGCGTGCTGTGGCGATCGCCTGGATGATCTGCGGGCGCAGCACGGTCTTCAGTTGCGTGAGTTCTTCACGCAACCGTTCCGATCCTTCCAACGTCATCGGTACTTTCATCGTCGCATTCCCGCATGGAGGTCCTGCAACCGGCGGACGTCGCTGCCCGGGCCTGAGCGAATCGCCATGCAAAACGCTTCGCCGCCGGCCAAGGTGGTGGTGTAGCAGACTTTGTTCTGCAACGCGAGCCGCCGAATGATGGCCGAATCGGCAATCGCTTGGCGACCTTCGGTCGTGTTGACGATCAAATCGACCTTAGAGTTCTTCAGCAGGTCGACGATGTCCGGCCGCCCCTCCGTAACCTTGTTTACCACTTCGACCGCGACGCCGGCTTCGCTCAACGCGCGCGCGGTACCGCGCGTCGCGATGAGTTCGAAACCGAGGCTGACGAGGTCTCGACCGATCGCAGCAACATTCGGTTGATCCGACTTCTTCACGCTCAGGAACGCGCGACCGCCTTTCGGCAGGCGCTCGCCGCT
>DASRZO010000512.1:0-10952 GCA_035686405.1 Pseudomonadales bacterium
GTCGTCTCGGAGAAGTTCATCTCGCGCGCGATCGTCTGCATCGTTTCGTCCGACAGCGCTGCACAGTCGCGCACGACGGCGAGTTGATTCCCGGCGAAACGTTTTTCGGCAAAGACGTCGACGATGTGAATACGCACGAAATGAACCCTTCTAGCGGAACTCCGATGCTGGCGGCGGGCGGCCATTTCGAGGCGTGCATCCCGTCGGTGAGCGCGCTCTTCGTTGGAAGAGCCGCCAGACGCGCGTCGCGCGATCCGCGCTGGACGCTCGCCTACGGAATCCCGAACCGCGCTCGGGCGGAGCCGCGCGAACTACAGGATCTTCTTGATCGTCTCGTTGACGACGTCGCCGCCGCGCGTGATCACGCAGCCTTTCACGATGTCGTCGCTGGGGTCGAGCTTCAGTACCTTCGCTTCTTTGTCCCAGAATTCGTCGAGAAGGTTCACGATGTTGCTCGAATACATCTCGCTCGCGTTGCGCGCGACGCGCGACGGCAAGTTGCCGAGGCCGACGACGATGACGCCGTTGACGTCGATCACGTCGTTCAACACCGAGCCCTCGACGTTGCCGCCGGACTCGACCGCCATGTCGACGACGACGCTGCCCGGACGCATCGCTTCGACCATGTCGCGCGTCACGATGCGCGGGGCCGGACGGCCGAACACTTGCGCGGTCGTGATCACGATGTCGGATGTGCCGACGACCTTCTTCATACCTAGGCGTTGCAGTTCGAGCTGCTCCGGCGTCAGTTCGCGCGCGTAGCCTTGTTCCGTCTGACCGGTCTGGCCGAGATCGATCTGGACGAACTTCGCACCCAGCGATTGCACTTGCTCTGCGACCACCGGCCGTGTGTCGAACGCCTCGATGCGGGCACCGAGCCGTTTTGCGGTCGCGATCGCCTGCAAGCCGGCGACGCCGGCGCCGATCACGAACACGCGACACGGCTGAATCGTGCCGGCCGGCGTCATCATCATCGGCAACATCTTCGGGCTGTACGTCGCGGCGAGGATGACCGTGACGTAGCCGGCGAGGTTCGCCTGCGACGACAGCGCATCCATCTTCTGCGCGCGCGTCGTGCGCGGAATCATCTCCATCGAGATGCCCGTGATGCCTTTCCCCGCGAGACTTTTGACGAGGCCCTTCTCGTTGAACGGATCGAGGAAGCTGATGTGCACGACGCCCGAACGCAGTATGTCGACGTCGCTTTCGTTCGGTTTGCGCACGCGCACGACGATGTCGGCGTCGGCGACAGCGGCCCGCGCGTCGGCGGCGATCGTCGCACCGGCCGCAACGTAGTCGTCGTCCGGAATACGCGCGCCGAGACCGAGGCCGGCCTCGACGACGACCGACGCTCCGAGACCGACCAGTTTTTTCACCCCGGCAGGCACGAGCGCGGCGCGTTGTTCGCCCGGCCAGGTTTCTTTCGGCACGCCAATGCGCATCCGCGTCATCCTCGTGAAACGGCCACATGCGGGCCGGTGATCGAACGGCAGGTGTGCGGGTGCACCGCACAAAAACGAGCGCGCTAGGCTAGCGAATGACTCCGGGCAAGACAATCCTGCCTTGTGAGTGATTCGTGGGTACGGCCCGCTTCACCGCCGAGCCGCGCGTCATCAATGCTTCGCCGTGAGGATGGCGCTACGATGCCCCCTCTTCGACCGGACAGCTGCGATGGCGCCGTATCGACCGACCGCGATCAATCATTCGCACGCGAGCGAGAACCGCATTCACAGCGACGACGTCGCGCGCGCGTACGGCTTCACCGGCGCGCTGGTACCGGGCGTCGCGGTGTTCGGCTACATGACGCATCCGCTGACGAACGAACTCGGGCTCGACTGGCTCGGCCACAGCCGAGTCGCGTTGCGCCTGTTGAAGCCGGCATATCACGGCGATCGGCTATCGATTCCGCTGACGCAAACGGGCGATCGAACGTATCGCGTCGAGTGCTTCAACCCGGCGGACGCGCTGCTCGCGACGGTCGACGTCGAGGTGCCGCTCGCGTTGCCCGAAGTCGATGCACGCGCGCGAATCGAAGCGGCGTCGACGAAACCGCCCCGCGTCGAAATCCGTTGGGACCGCATCGACGTCGACACACCGTTTGCCGCGGCGCATTGGACGCCGACGGTCGAAGAGAACGCGCGCTACACGCGCGAGCTGTCCGACGATCTGCCGGTGTATCGCGACGGCGTCGTGCATCCGCATTTGATCCAGCACTGGTGCAATCAAATGCTCGTGCGCCGATTCATCCTGCCCGCGTGGATCCATGTCGGCACCGAGATGACCTTTCGCCGCGTGCTGAAAGTGGGCGACGCGATCGAGGTCCGCGCGATTCCGATCGAGAAGTGGGAACGCAAAGGCCACGAATTCATCAAGCTGTATCAGGTATTCCTCGTCGACGGCGTCGCGGCGGTCGAGGCATTCCACACGGCGATCTTCAAGGTCGCGCCGAAAGCCGCACCGAGCGCGTGATGCGACTCGGCGTGCTCGCATCGCACGAAGGCAGCGTGCTGCAAGCGCTGCTCGATGCCTGCGCCGACGCGCGCATCGCGGCGCGAATCGTGTTGGTGGTCTCCAACAACAGCGATTCGGGCGCGTTACGGCGCGCGCGCGAGGCGGGAATTGCGACGTGCCATCTGTCGTCGGCCACGCATTCCGACCCGACTGCGCTCGATCAAGCGATCGTCGATGCGCTCGACGCAGCAGCGGTCGACCTCGTCGTGCTGGCGGGATACATGAAGCGGCTCGGCCCCACGACGCTCGAACGTTACGCCGGGCGACTGCTGAACACCCACCCCTCGTTGCTGCCGAAATTCGGCGGCGCGGGCTTCTACGGCCGGCGCGTGCACGAAGCCGTGCTCGCAAGCGGCGACCGCGAGAGCGGCGCAACCGTACACTGGGTCGCCGGCGAATACGACACCGGTCCGATCGTCGCGCAGACGCGCGTACCGATCTGCGCCAACGAGACGGCTCAGTCGCTCGAAACGAAAGTGAAGGCGGTCGAGCGCGAGCTCCTGATCGAAACCCTCGCGACGCTCGCACGACAGCAGCGCGCGACGCGTAACCCATCTGCACACACTGTCCGATGAATTGAACGGAGTTGAACCGATGCGCATTTCGACATTGCTGAGTTACGCGAACGGCATGAAAGAAGCCGTCAACGAAGTGAAGGAACTCGAGAAAGCCGGCCTCGACATGGTCTGGGTGCCCGAGGCGTACTCGTTCGATGCACCGAGCGCGATGGGCTACATCGCCGCGCAGACCGAGCGCGTGACGATCGCGTCCGGGATCCTGCCGATCTACACGCGCACGCCGTCGTTGCTCGCGATGACCGCGGCCGGCATCGACTATCTATCGGACGGCCGCTGCATGCTCGGCCTCGGCGCGTCGGGACCGCAGGTGATCGAAGGGTTCCACGGCGTCGTGTACGACGCACCGACGCAACGGATCCGCGAAATCATCGAGATTTGCCGCATGGTGTGGCGACGCGAGAAGGTCAGCTACGACGGCCGCAAGTATCAGATTCCGTTGCCGCAGAATCGCGGCAGCGGTCTCGGCAAACCGTTGAAGCTGATCAACCATCCGGTGCGCGAGGAGATTCCGATCGCAGTCGCCGCGCTCGGCGACAAGAGCGTGGAGATGACGGCAGAACTCGCCGACGCGTGGTTGCCGGCCTTCTACATGGCCGAAGGCGCCGCCAACGTTTGGGGTAAGGCGCTGAAGGCCGGCGCGGCGAAGCGCGACCCGGGTCGGGCACCGCTCGAGATTTTCGCCGGCGGCGGTGTGGCGATCGGCGAAGGGCTCGAACAGTTGCGCAATCTCGGCCGGCCGCAGATGGCGCTGTACATCGGCGGCATGGGCGCCCGCTCGAAGAACTTCTACAACGACACGTTCTCGAAGTACGGCTACGAAAAAGACGCGAAGATCATTCAGGACCTGTATCTCGCCGGCAAGAAGGACGCGGCCGAAGCGGCGATTCCGCAGTCGTACATCGACGCCACGTCGTTGATCGGGCCGGAAGGGTTCGTGCGCGATCGTTTGGCGGCCTTGAAGGAATCCGGCGTGAATGCGCTGAACGTCGGCTTCGTCGGCAAGACGCGCAAGGAGCGCGTCGGCTATTGCGACAAGCTGCGCAACCTCGTCGACGCGATGTGACTACGGCGCGAGACTCGCGATGACGGTCGCCACGTGCACGTGGGCACCCACCGCGTTCGCGGGACCGAAGATCGTTCGGTCGCAAGCGAGCGGCGGCGTCACGCCGCAAGGCGACGCGTTGCGCACCATGGCGAGTCAATACGTGCAGCGCCTCGAAGCGCTCGGCGTATCGCATCTACTGGTCGCACAACGCTGGTGGGGCAGCGGGGAGGAAATGGAGGGCTCGACGCTCGATTGCCTCGCGATGACCGCGTTCTTCGCGGCGGTCACCCAACGCATCGAGTTGATCACTGCCGTGCACCCCGGATTCTTCCACCCCGCCGCCGTTGCGAAATGGGGCGCGACGATCGACCGCTTGAGCGGCGGCCGGTGGACGATCAACGTCACGAGCGGCTGGCACTTGCGCGAATTCGCCATGTACGGCGTCGACCCACTCGACCACGACGCGCGCTATGCGCGTTCGGCCGAGTTCATCGACGTGATGCGCGGGGCCTGGGCGCACGACGAGTACACGCACGCAGGCCGCTTCTATCACGTCGACGGTCTACGGCTCGAACCGCGTCCGACTGCGCCGCTGACGGTCTATCAAGGGGGACAATCCGAAGCTGCCATCGCGATGGCGGCGCGCCACTCGGACTGGATGTTCCTGAACGGCGGGCCGCCGGAGCACATCGCCGCATTGATGGCGAAGGCGCGCGCGGCGGCCGCGCTGGAAGGTCGCACGCTGCGTTTCGCGATGTACGCGCAACCGCTGTGCCGCGCGACGGACGACGACGCGTGGGCCGAGATCGACCGGCGCCTCGCCGCCGTCGACCCCGATCTCGTCTCGAAACGACGCGTGGCGACCGCCGGTGCACAGGGCATGTGGTCGCGTAGCGATCCGCTCGGCGTGCTCGATACCAACGAGGGTTTCGCGGCGCGCTTGATCGGCAGCCCGCAGACCGTCAAGGAGCGCATCGACGCGTTCGCCGCGATCGGCGTCGAGATGTTTCATCTGGATTTGCGCGACCCGCTGTTCGTCGCCGAAGTGTTGCCGGCGTTGACGCGCTAGGTTCGTGCGCGCGGTTCGTTCACTCTCCGACCACGCTCGCGTCGATCAGCACCTCTGCTATTGCCTCTAGGCCGACCCGATCGTCGTCGTCGAAGCGGCCGAACGACGGACTGTCGACGTCGAGCACACCGAACAATTCGTTGCCGCGCAGCAACGGCACGACGATCTCCGAGTTCGACGCGCTATCACACGCGATATGACCCGGAAACGCGTGCACGTCCGGAACGACGATGCTCTGTCTGCGCTGCACGGCGGCACCGCATACGCCCTTACCGATCGCGATGCGTACGCACGCGGGTTTTCCTTGGAACGGACCGAGTACCAGTTCGCCCCGTTTCAGCAAATAAAACCCGACCCAGTTGATGTCGCCGAGCTCTTGCATCAGCAACGCCGCGGTGTTCGCGAGATTTGCGATCCAGTCACGCTCACCCGCCAACAGACTCGCTAAGGCGCTGCGAAGCTCGGCATACAGGTTTTGCTTCGATGCAGCGACGATGGGCCCCGAACGGTTCACAGCCGAGCGAACAGTTCCGACCATTGATCGAGCGCGCCCTCGTGGCCTTCGACGAGCTGAATCGTGAACTGCGAATATCCGGCATCACGCAGCGTACGTAGGCGTTCGAGCAAGACATCTGCGGTCCCGGTGAACGAGAACGACTCGATCAACGACGCGGTCATCAAGTCGCGCTCCTCCGGCTTGATGAACATCAGATGCCCGCGGTGGTTCGACAGATAGCGAGCGTCTTCGGGCTCGTAGGCACGGTAGACCTTGCGGTATTGCTCGAGTGCCGCGTTCACCGGATCCGGTAGCACACCTGCCATCGAACCCGGCGACGTCGTCTCGACCAAATTGTGGAACAGCACCGCGACCAACGGCCCCGCTTCGGCGATCGCGCGCGGCGAGTCGGCGGGCTCGCCCTTGCCGAGCACGCAGCCGAGCGCGAACTGCGTGCTGTACATCGGCTCCGTGCGGCCCGCCGCATGCCACGCACCGCGCATGTCATCGAGTTCTTTGGCCGCACGCTGTACGTCGGCGCCGAAGTTCAGCCATCCCGCGCCGAGCTTTGCCGTCAGCTTGCGCGCCTTCGGTCCGAAGGCCGAAATGTGCAGCGGAATCGGATCGGCGATGTTGATGAGCCCGAAATCCGGATTGAGGAAACGAATGCGGCGCGTCTCGCCTTCGAAGTCCCACGCGATGGTTTCGCCGCGCAGCAGCGCTTGGACGCGCTCGATGTAGGTCTCCATGCGCGCGAGCGGGATCGCGCCGAGTCCCATCGTGCGACGTCCCGTGAAACCCGTGCCGACGCCGAAGTCGATGCGTCCGGGCGCGATCTTGTTCAGCGTCGCGAGCGCATTCGCCGTGACCGGTTCGATGCGGTTCGACGGAATGAGCACGCCGGTGCCGAGGCGAATCCGCTGCGTATTCATCGCCGCTTGCGTCATACCGATGAACACGTCGGGATTGAGCAATTGTGTGTCGTAGAACCATGCGTGTGTAAAGCCGAGTGCTTCGGCGCGCTTCACCGCTTTCCACGATTCGGTCGACGTCGCGAGTGCAATTCCAAAGTCCAAGATGATCTCCGATCGACCGCGATTGCCTAGTCCGACAATCCTTGCATGCCCGCGTTCAAAATGGCCATCGCTTCGCGATGCAAACGCGCGTCGCCGGCCGCAATCACCCTGCCGCCCATCGATGCATCGCCGCCGTCCCATCCGGTCATCACGCCACCTGCACCACGCACGATCGGCATCAACGCTTGCACATCGTACGGTTGCAAACCGGCTTCGACGACGACGTCGACATAACCCATCGCGAGCATGCAGTACTGGTAGCAGTCACCACCCCAGCGCACGAGCTTCACCCGCTTGCGCAGCGCTCGGAATGCCGCCTGCTCGCTCGCATCGCCGAAAACCTGCGGCGCCGTCGACGCGAGCACGGCGTCGGTAACGGCTTCGCAAGCTCGCACCTTCAGGGATCGTCGTTCACGGCCGCGCAGATAGGTCGCAACGTCGTTCGTACCCGTGAACAACTCATCGGTGAACGGCTGATACATGACACCGAGCACCGGCGACACGCCGTCGAAAAGCGCGATGAGCACGCCCCAATGCACCATCCCGGTCATGAAAGCCCGCGTTCCGTCGATCGGATCGATGACCCATGTCAGACCGTCGCCGACGTGATGCCCCAGTTCTTCGCCGTAAATCGAATGCGTCGGGAAGCGCCGCGCGATGCCCTCGCGGATCACCGCCTCAGCAGCCTTGTCGGCGACGGTCACCGGATCGTAGCCACCGTCAGTGAGTTTGTTGGCGACGGCAGGATCGTTGCGGAAATGCGGCAAGATGACGTCGCCGGCAGCGCGAGCGAATTCGACCGCCGCCGCGAGAAACGCCGTTCGATCGCGTGGCGCGACAGCCGTCTGAGAGTGGTAGCCGAAACCCATCGAGGGGATCCGTCGAGCGGGGCCGCGATTATTGCACACCGCTGGCGGCCGCCGGTCCAAGCGATATGATCGCGCGACGCACGCATGGAGTGACCGACGTGGCGATTAAGACGATCAACCCGAAAGACTCGAAATTTCTCTACGACAACTACCACTTCTCGCAGGCCGTTCGACAGGGCGAAACGCTGTTGTGCTCGGGCCAGATCGGGATCGGCGACGACAACCGTATTCCGGCCGACCTTTCCGAAGAATTTCGTAACGCGTGGAAGAAAGTCGGCTCGGTTCTGAAGGCAGCCGGCGTCGACTTCACCGACGTGCTCGAGTACACGACGTATCACGTCGGCTTGCAGGCGACGATGCCGACATTCATGAAGGTCCGCGACGAATTCTTGAGCGAACCATGGCCCGCATGGACCGCGATCGGGATCACCGAGCTCGCAGTGCCCGGCGCTCACGTCGAAATTCGAGTGACCGCACGCAAACGCAAGTGACGGATTCCTTTTGGCGCGATCCGCCGTGGCGCGGCGGCAAAGGCGGTTACCGGATGGGCTTGCGCCCGATCGCGCCGAACGAATGGCTCCCCGAACGTATCAGTGCGAATGAATACGATCGCAAGCGCAAGCTCCTGACTGATCCGTCCGCAGGCGTATTCGCCGCGATCGACGGTTCGTTGCGCGGGCAACAGCACATCCTCGACGCCGTGACCCGCTGCGTCGGCTGCGCCGAAGGCGAATGCGATTTAGAGGCCGCGCCGATCGTGCGCGCCGCGATGTTGGTCCCGGACGATTTGTGTCTGATGGAGGAGATCGATGGCGCGTACCGTTTGACGGCCGCGTGCGTCTGCGCGCCTTCGTATTGGCGTCTTGTCGAAAAAATCGGGCGGTCGCTCGACGGCATTCACGCGCCCGTGCCGACGCTGAACGACAAGCTCGCCGCGTCGATGCGGCAGTTCTTCGAACGCTTGCCCGACGATGCCATCTTCGAGCGTCGCAACTGGTTGTTGCACACGAACGACGCGCTCTATCAACCGGTAGCCGATACCTGGCACGCAGTCACCGACGAAGAAGTCGCGACGTTGATCGTCCGCTCGGAACGCCAGACACTGCGTCGCCTCGATCCGACGACCATCGCCTTTACGATTCGCGTGACCTGTCACCGCCTGGGCGAAATCGTCAGTCATCGCGACGCCGCGCGCGATCTCATCGACGCGCTGCACGGTCTCGACGATGCCGAGCGCGAAGCCAAAGGCTTTCGGTATTTCGCTCCGGCGGTCACTAAGTTCCTCTCGCGCATCGAATAGGACTCGACGATGGATTCGACTCTCGACTTCCCGCGTACAGACCTTGGCTTCACACCGACGCCGTTGCACCCGCTCGACCGACTCTCCCAGTCCGTCGGCGGCCCGCGTTTGTGGATCAAACGCGACGACTGCACCGGTCTCGGGACCGGTGGCAACAAAACACGCAAGCTCGAATTCCTGATGGGCGACGCGATTGCGCAACGCGCGGATACAGTGATCACGTACGGAGCGGTGCAATCGAATCACGCGCGTCAAACCGCGGCCGCCTGCGCACGACTCGGCATCACGTGTCACTTGATCTTGTCTCGCAGAGTGGCGTGGCACCACCCCGAGTACGAGTCGAACGGCAACGTGTTGCTCGATCGACTATTCGGGGCAAAGGTCCACATCGTCGAACCCGCAGACGTCGAAGCCCGGTCGCGCGCGCTCGTGGCCGACCTCACCGATCGAGGTCGGCATTGCTACGTTGTACCGACCGGCGGCTCGAACAGCGTCGGCGCGCTCGGCTACGTCCGTTGCGCCGAAGAAATCGCCGCACAGACCAAGACACTCGGATTCGAACCGGACGCAATCGTTCACGCGACCTCGAGCGGCGGGACGCAGGCAGGCCTGATCATCGGCGCGATTCGATCGCGCCTCGACTGCGACGTCATCGGAATCAACGTCTACGACACCGACCATGCTCAATTGGAGCGACGCGTCAGCCGCTTGGTCGCCGACACGAAGCGGCGCGTGCAACTGCCCGCAGAGGAAATGCCACGCGTGCGCATCGTCCACGACTACCTCGGAGAGGACTACGGAATTCCAACGCGTCAAACGATTGACGGAATCAGACAGCTCGCGAGCCTCGAAGGAATCGTCTGCGATCCGGTCTATTCGGGCAAAGCCCTCGGCGGACTGCTGGAGATGCTACGGACGAGCGAACTTCGATCTGCTCATAACATCATCTTCGTCCATACTGGTGGTGTTGCCTCACTGCCCGTGTACCTCGACGCCTTCCCAACCTGATCAACGGTAGAAATATTGTGATGGGTGTCATACCTGAAGGTGGGGTGGGGAGTGGGAGAATTTGACCGCTTGCTCCTGACCCACGGCCACGTCTGATCCAGCGTCGAATCAACAAGGAGGTTGATTTGATCACCGAAATCGAATCGTACGTGGCAACCCGATCGCCCCAGCGTGACCGACGAGAACTCAAAGGATATGTGGCTTGATCGACTAATCGCTTGGGCGTCTCCATCCCTTGCACTCAAGGGGACACCCTGGTTTCACCTTTGGCAATCGAAGGAGCGCTCTGAGTTTCTGTTGGTTGCCCGCATTGTCTACGGCGTGGTTGGCGTCGCCTACATTGCACACTATCTCTATTTCGACCGCGTCATGAATCTGCAGCCGCTTGAGTTTTGGTGGCACTTTCGACTCTCGATGTTCCTACTCGCATGGACAACTGCGGGGTTCTACTTCGTGCCGGCATTGTACGAGACGAAGTTCTACAAGCTGCCGGCGCTTATAGCAGGGACAATCTTCTGTTACTTCCAAGCTCGAGTTTTGGTCTGGTACGAAGGCGGGCTGTACTTTTACGCGTTCGGTTTCGTAATCGTCAGCACCGTTGTACCTAGATTGAGCATCCTGCAGAGCCTTGCGTATGCGGGGGCCATCATCGCGCTTCAATGGCCATCGTACAAAGAAGCAGGCATCGAGACCCCACTACTGTTCAGTGCGACTGCGATCACTTTGATCTTCGTTGTGTTTGCGCGTTCAGGCTATGCGGCCGAGATCAAGTACTTCAAGGCCAATCAAGAGAACGTCGAGAGCCAGCGACGAATAATTGAGCTAAACATCGAATTTGCAGATCGCATTCGAGCGTTTCTTCCTAAAGAGATCTCGGCACGACTGTTTCGATACGTTGAAGAGCGTCGGATGACCGTACTTCAAGCAGTTGAAGAGGTTTTGCGTCCTCGCAGACGCGACATTGCATGCCTGTTTAGCGACATTCGTGGCTTTACGCGTG
>DASRZO010000513.1:0-12583 GCA_035686405.1 Pseudomonadales bacterium
CGTTCCGCTTCGTCGTGATCGAACAAGAAGAACGCCGGGTTCATGCAGCCGACGAGCAGCGCACCGCCGCGCCGCAACACCCGCGCGCACTCGCGCCACACCGGCACCGGGTCCGGCGCGAATACGTTCGACACCGGATGAAAGATCAAATCGAAACTCGCATCGCCGAACACCGACAGATCCGCCATGTCGCCGCGTACCGTGCGAATCGCGAGGCCGTCGCGCGCGGCGACTTCGGCATCGCGCGCGAGCTGCTCGTCCGATAGATCGAAGCTGACGACGTCGGCGCCGGCCGCCGCGAGGATCGGCACCTGCTGGCCGCCGCCGGACGCGAGGCACAGCACGCGCGCGCCGGCGAGCGCGCCGAACCACTCGCGGGGCACCGCTTTGTCCGGCGTCAGGATCACCGACCAGTCGCCGCGCCGCGCCCGCGCGATGACGTCGGGCTCGACCGGAACCGACCAACGAATTCGCGCCGCCGAGTTGCGATTCCACGCGCGGCGGTTGTGCTCGAGCAGATCGCCCCTCTGTGGCATCGTCACCTCAGGTTGCGTGGAAATCGACGCCGTACCGATGCATGCGCAAACCGCGTGCGACAGCCTGCGACGCGAGGTTGTCCCACGACGTGCTGTACAGCGGCAGCGCGCCGAGTTCGGCGACGGCGCGCGCCCATCCGACCACGGCGCGCGTCGCGAAGCCTCGACGCCGCGCGGTCAATACCGTCTCGACGCCGGCCTCGTGTGCCGCGCGCGTAATGCGGACGCTGCAACAGACCGCAGCGCCCGCCGCGCCGTCGAGCGCGACGACGAACGGTTGCCGATATCTCACCTCGCCGCGCCATTCCGGGAAATTCGCCAGCAACGGACCTTCGCCCTCGAGCCGTGCCGTTGCCGCATCCGGCGGTAGCGCCTCGACGTCGACGCAGTACGCCGGGCCGACCCATACCTGCCGCACCGGCTCGAGCCGCGCGAGCGTCGCGCGCAGCAGCGCGCCGCACTGCGGTCGTTGGGGCATGTCGGCGACGATCGGCTCCGTCGCCGCGATCGCGCGCAACTCCGCCGCGACGTCGTCGGCCACGTCGGCGCGCACCCGCAACACGTGGCCCTTCGGCGTCCGGCCCAGATAGACGCGCGGCGCCACGTTGCGCCCGCCGAACTCGTTCACCCGCAGGAGCCCTCCGCGCGCATCGTGCGTGAACAACGCGTCGACGTGCAGCCGCATCAGTTCGAGATCCTCAGGCATGGAGTCGGTCCAGACGCGTTGCGACGCGCTCACGCATGTTTCGCTTCGATGCGGCGCGACCGTCGAGCCGCATCGACGCGACCCGATCGGCGTTGCGCCGCGGCATCCCGCCGTCAGCTGCCGATCAGTTGCAGGAACTCCGCGCGTGTCGGCGCATTGTCGCGGAAGCTGCCGAGCAGCACCGACGTCTTCATCACGGAGTTCTGCTTCTCGACCCCGCGCATCGCCATGCACAGGTGCCGCGCTTCGATGATGACGCCGACGCCGCGCGCACCGGCGCTGTTCATGATCGCTTCGGCGATCTGCTGCGTCAGTTGTTCTTGGATTTGCAGCCGGCGCGCGAACATGTCGACGATGCGTGCGACCTTCGACAAGCCGAGCACCCTGCCGTTCGGCAAGTAGCCGACGTGACAACGGCCGATGAACGGCAACAGATGGTGTTCGCACATCGAATACAACTCGATGTCCTTCACCATCACGATCTCGTCGATCTTCGATTCGAAGAGCGCGTCGTTGACGATGGCGTCGAGGCTTTGCGTATAACCACGGGTCAGGAACTGCATCGCCTTCGCCGCGCGCATCGGCGTATCGCGCAGCCCTTCGCGGTTCGGATCTTCGCCGAGCCCCTCGATCAAGCCGCGGTAGTACGCGGCCAACGCCTGGGTATCCTTCGTTTCGCCGTTGGCGGTCTTTGTCATGACGACCACGTCCGTAGAGTGATCGGTCTACTGTGCATACCGGGCCGGCACTGGGCAAGCGTCGGCGCTGCGCGATTGCCGATCGTTTACAAGATCGGCGATTTGACGACCAGCATCTTGTCGATGCGCATGTCGTCGATCGTATGCGGAATGCCGCCGACGCCGAGGCCCGATTCGCGCAGGCCCGCGAACGGCATGCCGTCGACGCGAAACGCCGTGTGGTCGTTCACCATCACCGCCGATGCATCGAGGTGTTTGAACCCGCGCAGCGCCATATCGAGATCGCGCGTGAAGATCGCCGCCTGGAACGAAAACGGCAGCGCATTCGCCGCCGCGAACGCATCTGCGACGTCGTCGTAGCCATACACGCATACGACCGGGCCGAAGACCTCTTTGCGGCTGACGTCGGCGTCGGCCGGCGGATCGAGCAGCACCGTGCACGGGTACGTGCTCGGGCTCAGCGGATTGCCGCCGCAGAGGCGCTCGGCGCCGGCCGCGATCGCGGCAGTCACCCACGCATGAACTCGCGTCGTCTCGGCGGGCTGGATCAGCGGCCCGACCTCGGTCTTCGGATCGGTCGGATCGCCGATGCGCAGTTGCTTCGCCCGATCCGCCAACGCCTGCGCCCAGCCGCGCGCGTGGGCGCGCGGCACGTAGACGCGCTTGACCGACACGCATACCTGCCCGGCGTGATAGAAGCCGCCCTTCAACACCGCCGTCAGCGCGAGCTCGTGATCGGCGTTCGGGCCGATGATCACCGGTGCGACGCCGCCGTGCTCGAGCGCGCAGCGCGTGCCCGGCGCGAGCTTCGCGCGCAGCGCCCAGCCGACTTCGCCGCTGCCGATGAAGCTGAAGAAGCCGACGCGCGCATCGGTCACCAGCTGCTCGGCGACGGCACGTCCGCAGACGAGCGCCTGGCACCATGCCTTCGGCAGCCCCGCCTCGTGCAGCAGTTCGACGATGCGCAGACACGACAGCGGCGTCGTGCTCGCCGGCTTCACGATCACCGGGCAGCCGGCAGCGACCGCCGCGAGCACCTGGTGAACGATCAGATTGAGGGGATGGTTGAACGCGCTGACGGCGACGACGACGCCGATCGGTTCCTTCTGCGTGAACGCGAGTCGGCCGGCGGCCGCCGCGGTCGTCCCCATCGGAATCACGTCGCCGGCGTCGGTCCGGATGTGCTCGGTGCAGAGACGCACGCCGTCGATCGCGCGCGCGATCTCGACCTTGGAATCGATCAGCGGTTTGCCGCCTTCGCGCGCGGCTTCGAGCGCGAGCACGTCCCGGTGTTGCGTCATCAGCGTCGCGAGCTTGTCGAGGACCGCCACGCGCTCGTGCAGCGGCAGCCAGGCGGCGCGGTCGCGATAGAGCGCATACGCGGCGGCGAGCGCGTCCTCGGCATGCCGCGGACCGGCGACGTCGACCGTCGCGATCTCCGCGCCGTCGTACGGCGCGACGACGGCAGCCGCGCGCTCCGGCGCTGCGCGACTTTCGACGAGCAACGACCAGTGCCGGCGAATCAATGCAGGTTGTGCGGCCATCGCGACGCTCCGAAGGGACTGCGGAGCGCGAGGATACGTCGATTCGCGGCTGCGCGGCAGCCGACGCGCGAGCGCGAAAGCGCGACGCCTGTGTGCGGATCCTCGTCTGTGCGCCGTCGCCGCGGTTCGACGCCGCGCATCGACCGCGCGGATGCACCGCGCTGCGCTGCTTCCAACGCGTCGCGGCCGGGTCATAATCGCAACTCGCATCACGGAACACGCCGATGGCCTACCGACACTTGCTGCTCGACCTCGACCGTACGCGCCACGTCGCGACGCTGACGCTGAACAAGCCCGAACGACTGAATGCGATCGATCAAATGGACAAAGTCGATCTGCTCGACGCGATCGCAAAGATCCAAGCCGACGACGACATCTGGGTCGCGATCTGGACCGGCGCCGGCCGCGGCTTTTGCAGCGGCGCCGATCTGCAGGGTCCGCCGCCTGACGACGGCGATAAGCCGCTCAACGAATTGCTCGACGAAGAGTCGTGGATCAGCCGGCAAGGCAAGGCGCTGTACGGCGTCGACAAGCCGATGATCGCGGCGGTCAACGGCGTCGCCGCCGGCGCCGGCTTTTCGCTCGCGCTCGCGTGCGACATCCGCGTCGGTTGCCCCGACACGCGCTTCGTCACCGTGTTCCAAGAGCGCTCGCTGCCGCCCGAAGGCGGCATGTCGTTCTTGCTGTCGCGCGTCGTCGGCTTCAGCCGCGCGATGGATCTGGCGCTGACGAGCCGGCGCGTCGAAGCCGACGAAGCGTATCGAATCGGGTTGCTCGATCGCCTCGTGCCGAGCGAGCAACTGCTGGCAACCGCGAACGCGCTCGCCGATCGCATCTGCCAATTGCCGCCGGCGGCCGTGCGCGTGTCGAAGCGCGCGATTCAACTCGGCGCCGAATCGACCTTCGCCGCAGCGTCGGCCAACGAGACGCGTTACGGCGGCCTCGCGCGGCGCGCGCGCCAGGACGCGGAAGAATCGGTTCGCGCGTTCGCCGAACGCCGCAAGCCGACTTATAAAGGTCGTTAGCGCAGAGGTCGTGAACGGACAGGGTCGCGCGACGCTCCGCGATCGATCCCGACGCGGCCGCCCGCTTCGGTACGACAACACACATACGAGGGGACATCCGATGGGCCGACTCGACGGAAAAGTAGCGATCATCACCGGCGGCGCGCGCGGCCAGGGCGCCGAAGAGGGACGTCTATTCGCGTCCGAGGGCGCGACCGTCGTGTTGGCCGACGTGCTCGACGATTTGGGGCAGGAGACCGCCGCGAAAATCCAAGGCGCTCGATATCTGCATCTCGACGTCCGTTCGGAATCCGAATGGCAGGCGACCGTGGATGCGGTCGTCGCGCGGCACGGCCGCATCGACGTGCTCGTGAACAACGCGGCGATCGACCTCGCGAAGCGCTTCGAGCAAACCACGCTCGAGGAATTCGAACGCATCGTCTCGATCAATCAGACCGGCGTATTTCTCGGCATGCGCACCGTCGCGCGCGCAATGATGGCCGCGAATCGCGGCGGCTCCATCGTCAACATCTCATCGGTGGCCGGCCTCGAAGGCGTCAAGGGACGCGCGGCATACGGCAGCACCAAGTGGGCCGTCCGCGGCATGACCAAAACCGCCGCGCTCGAGTGGGGCGACCGCGGCATTCGCGTGAACTCGATCCACCCCGGCATCATCGAAACGCCGATGACCGCGAATCTCCGTGCGTTCACCGACGCCGACGTGCGCGCCAAGACCGAACGCAACATCCCGCTCGGCCGCGTCGGCCAACCGATCGACATCGCGAACATGGCGTTGTTTCTCGCGAGCGACGAGTCGGCGTATTGCACCGGCCAGGAATTCACCGTCGACGGCGGCATCCACCACTGATGGGACCCCATTCACCCAACAGATCGCCGGGCATCACCACCATGACCAACGGCCAAGCTGTGGCGCAGCAGGAGAACCAGTGACCGACTTTCCCAAGGACATCTACACCGAACCCGAGCCCGACGCCGATACGCTCGCCAACCTCGGCCCGCTCGCCCCGTTGGCGGGCATCTGGACCGGCACGATGGGCGTCGACGTCAATCCAAAAGCCGACGGGCCGGAGACGGCAGCGTTCATCGAGCGCATCGAACTCCAGCCGATCGATCCCCAGACCAACGGACCACAGCTCTTCTACGGCTTGCGCTACCACACGCGCATCGTCGAGCCGGGAAAGATCGAGACTTTCCACGATCAGGTCGGCTATTGGCTGTGGGAGCCCGCGACCGGCGCTCTCATCCAAACGCTGTCGATCCCGCGCGGGCAGACCGCCATGGCCGTAGGCCGCGCGGCGCCCGACGCGAAGACGTTCACCCTCGAAGCGGTGCGCGGCTCGTTGACGAACGGCATCAGTTCGAATCCGTTTCTCGAGTACGCGTTCAGGACGGACCGTTACACGATCACCGTGACGATTCACGACAACGGGACCTGGTCCTACGAACAGACGACGGTGCTGACGATTCCGGGTCAACAGGAACCGTTCCAGCACACCGATCGCAACACGTTGACGAAGATCGGAGAACCGACGCCGAACCCGACGGCGCAATGAGAACGGCGCTGCGCCTCGACCGAGACGTCAGATGAAGATCGTCGCCGGCTGCTCGAGGTAGCCCTTCAGCGCTTGCACCAGCGCCGCCGCGTCGTAGCCGTCGACGAAGCGATGATCGAACGACGACGACAGATTCATCATCAGTCGCACCGCAACCGCACCGTCGACGATCATCGGTCGCTGCACGGCCTTGTTGACGCCGATGATCGCGACTTCGGGCGCGTTGATGATCGGCGTCGACGCGATGCCGCCGAGCCGGCCGAGGCTCGTGATCGTGATCGTCGAGCCGCTGAGTTCTGCTTTCGTCGCCGAGTTGTCGCGCGCCGCATCGGCGACGCGACGAATCTCGTGCGCGAGGTCCCACAGCGACAGCGCCTGCGCGTCGTGCACGACCGGCACCTTCAGGCCGTCGGGCGTTTGCGTCGCAACGCCCAAGTGCACGCGGCGATGCTTCATCAACACGCCACGTTCGGCGTCGTACTGCGCGTTGCACTGCGGGAAATCGGCCACTGCACGAACGAGCGCGAGACCGAGGAACGGTAGATACGTCAGATTCGCGTTGCGCTGTGCGTTCAAATGCGCGCGCAGCGCTTCGAGCGCGGTGACGTCGATCTCTTCCACGTACGCGAAGTGCGGAATGGTGTGCGCCGATTCGCTCAGCCGCTGCGCGATCACGCGGCGCACGCCGATGATCTTCACTTCGTCGACGTCGTCGCCGCTCGTTCGCGGCGCGGCGGTCCGCGGCTTCCCTTCGGCATGGTTCACGTATTCGTCGAAATCGGCTTGCGTGATGCGGCCGTCGCTGCCGGAGCCGTGAAGCTCACCGAGATCGACGCCGGCTTCGCGCGCGCGGCGGCGGATCGACGGCGACGTCAAGACGCGCGCGGCATTCGTCTGCGTCGACGCCGGCGGCTTCGGCGCCACCGAGCGCACTTGTTTAGCACCTTTGGACGCCGCAGCGGTCGACGGCGCCGCTTTCGGCGGAGGTGCTGTTACCGGCGGCGGCGCGGACGTCGATTTCGCCGTGATTTTGGCGGCGCCCGCTTTCGGCGCGTTCGGCTTCGTAGCGGCTTGCGCCGTCTCGGCCGCCGCCCGCGCAGCCGGCGCCGCAGCGGCCTTGGCGGCGATTGCTGCCGGTGTGCCCGCTTCCGGCGCTCGCACCGGCGCCTTCGCGTCGGTCTCGAACACGATCAGCACCGAGCCGACCGGCACCAGATCGCCCGGCTCACCGGTCGTCGCCACGACCGTGCCGGTCACCGGCGACGGCACTTCGATGGTCGCCTTCTCGGTCATCACGTCGACGATCGTGTCTTCTTCGTTCACGTGATCGCCGGCCTTCACTTTCCATTCGACGATCTCGGCATCGACGGTACCTTCGCCGAGGTCCGGCAGCTTGAATTCGAAGCGGCTCACTGCGAGGCCTCCATCACCGCCGTCAGCGCGGCCGCGACACGCGTTTGCCCCGGGAAATACTCCCACTCGAACGCGTGCGGGTACGGCGTATCCCAACCGCACACGCGGGTGATCGGCGCGACGAGCGACCAGAAACACTCCTCTTGCACCGTCGCCGACAACTCCGCGCCGTAGCCCGAGAACCGCGTCGCTTCGTGCGCGATCACGCAGCGACCGGTCTTCTTCACCGACGTGCAAATCGTGTCGACGTCGAGCGGCACCATCGTGCGCACGTCGATGATCTCGGCGTCGACTTTCGCAAGCTGCGCCGCCGCCTCGCACACGTGCACCATCGTGCCGTACGCGAGCACGGTGACCTCGGCGCCTTTGCGCACGATCTCGGCCTTGCCGATCGGCACCGTGTAGTAGCCGTCGGGTACTTCGCCTTTCGCCTTCGTGCTCCACGGCACGGCGGGCTTGTTGGGATCGCCGTCGAACGGACCGTTGTACAAGCGCTTCGGCTCGAAGAAGACCACCGGATCGTCGTCTTCGATCGAACTGATCAGGAGCCCCTTCGCGTCGTACGGATTCGACGGCATCACCACCTTGATGCCGCAGACGTGCGTGAAGATCCCTTCCGGACTCTGCGAGTGCGTCTGCCCGCCGCGAATACCGCCGCCGCACGGCGTGCGGATCGTCACCGGCGCGGCGAAATCGCCGCCGCTGCGATAGCGCAAGCGCGCGAGCGTGCCGGTGATCTGATCGAACGCCGGATAGATGTAGTCGGCGAATTGCACCTCGACGACCGGGCGCAAGCCGTTCACGCCCATGCCGATCGCCGCACCCAAGATCCCGCCTTCGGCGATCGGCGTGTCGAGTACGCGATGCTCGCCGTATTTGCGCTGCAGCCCGTCGGTGCAACGGAACACGCCGCCGAAGTAGCCGATGTCCTCGCCCATCAAGACGACGTCGGGATTGCGATTCAGCATGATGTCCATTGCCGAGTTGATCGCCTGCACCATGTTCATTTGCGGCATTGGCAGTGCTCCGTCACTTCTTCGCGAGCAGCGCTTTCATTTCGTCGCGCTGTTTCTTCAAATGCGGCGGCATGTCCTTGAAGACGTCCTCGAACATCAGCTCGCGATCGAGCGTCGGCGGCTCGGTCATCGTTCCGTACGTGACCGCCTCCTGCCACGATGCGTTGACGAGATCCGTGAGCTCCGATTCCAGCGCGCGTTGCCGCGCTTCCGACCATTCGCCGATCGCGATCAGGTGGTTCTTCAAGCGATCGATCGGATCGCCGAGCGGCCACTGCTCGGAGTCTTCCTTCGGCCGGTAGCGCGACGGGTCATCGCTGGTCGAGTGCGCCGACGCGCGATACGTGACGAGTTCGATGAGCGTGGCGCCCGCGCCCTGACGAGCGCGCTCGGCCGCCCAGTCGGTCGCCGCGTATACCGCGAGATAGTCGTTGCCGTCGACGCGCACACCCGGAATGCCGTACCCCGGACCGCGCGCCGCGAACGTGCCGCGCTCGCCGCCGGCGAACCCCTGGAACGTCGAGATCGCCCATTGGTTGTTGACGAGATTCAGGATCACCGGCGCCTGATACACGGACGCGAACGTCAGCGCGTGATGGAAGTCGGGCTCGGCGCTCGAGCCTTCGCCGATCCACGCGGCGGCGATGTGGTCTTCGCCTTTGATCGCCGCCGCCATCGCCCAACCGACCGCTTGCGGATAGTGCGTCGTCAGATTGCCGGCGATCGAGAAGATGTTGCCGGACGCCCAGTGATACAGCACCGGCATCTGCCGGCCTTTGCACATGTCGCGCGTGTTCGACAGACACTGACACATCAAGTCGACGAGGCTGCGGCCGCGCGCGATCTGCAGCCCTTGCGTTCGATACGACGGGAACAACATGTCCGCCGGTCGCAGCGCCATGCACTGCGCGACCGCGACCGCCTCTTCCCCGGTCGACTTCATGTAGAACGAGATCTTGCCCTGGCGCTGAATGCGCAACATGCGGTCGTCGAAGATCCGCGTCAGCGTCATGTGCCTGAGGCCGATCTGCAGATCGGATGGATCCAGGTGCGGATTCCACGGCCCGACGGCGGTGTGCTGGTCGTCGAGCACACGCACCATCTCGCGCGAGAGATATTCGATGTCGATTGCGTTCGCGGTGACGTCGGGCCGTTTCACCGCTCCGGCGGGCGACGTCCGTAGATAGCCGAAATCCGGCTTCGCGCCGGGCCGCGCCGGCGGACGCGGAATGTGCAGACGCGACTCTCGGCTCATCGATCCCTCCGTTGTCTCAAGGCCGACCACCGCGATGCGCGATGTCCTAGAGGCAGAGAATAGGCGGCGCGCGCTGCTTTCGCACCCGCGCGGCGCCCATAGGTACAAACCCTGAGCCCACCGGCCAATCGAGCCGTCATCATGGTCGCGTGGCACATTCGACGCGTTATCTGGTGACCGGAGGCGCCGGCTTCCTCGGCATCAATCTATGCCGCGCACTACTCGCGCGCGGGGCCGACGTGCGGTCGCTCGACATTGCGCCGTTCGACTATCCGGAGCGCAACCGCGTCGACGCCGTCCGCGGCGACATTCGCGACACGGCCGCCGTGGACGCGGCGCTGCGCGACGTCGACGTGGTGGTGCATTGCGCCGCCGCGTTGCCGCGCGCGCCGGTCGCCGACGTGCTGTCGACCAACATCGCCGGCACGCGCATCGTGCTCGAGCGCGCGCTCGCGCACCGCGTCGATCGCGTGATCTTCATCTCCTCGACGTCGGTGTACGGCATCCCCGACCACGTCCCGCTGATCGAGACCGATCCGCTACAAGGCGTCGGTGCATACGGCGAAGCCAAGGTCGAAGGCGAAGCGATCTGCGCGCAGTTCCGCGCGCGCGGTCTGACGGTGCCGATCCTGCGCGCGAAGACGTTCGTCGGACCCGAACGCCTCGGCGTATTCGAATTGCTGTACGACTGGGCATACGACGGCCGCAACTTTCCGCTGCTCGGCTCCGGCGCGAACCGATATCAATTGCTCGACGTCGAAGATCTCTGCGACGTGATCGTACTCTGCGCCACCCGCGATCGCGCTCTCGTCGACGCCACGTTCAACGTCGGCGCGCGCGAGTTCGGCACCATGCGCGACAACGTGCAGACGGTCCTGGACCGCGCCGGCCACGGTAAGCGCGCGATCGCACTGCCGGCCGGACCGGCGATCGCGCTGCTCGAATTGCTGGAGCGCATGCGCATATCGCCGCTGTATCCGTGGATTTATCGCACCGCGGCGCACGACAGCTTCGTGTCGATCGAGCGGCTCGAGCGCGCGCTCGGCTTCACGCCGCGGCATTCGAATCGTGCGGCGCTCACGCGCAACTACGATTGGTACGCCCTGCATCGCGACGAATATCGCGGCAAGACCGGAGACACGCATCGAGTGCCATGGAAGAAAGGGGCGCTGAACATCGCGAAGCGGCTGTTCTGACGCAGCCGCCCCTCGTCGTCGACCTCGACCGCACGTTGCTCCGCACCGACGCGTCGACGGAGTCCGTCATGGTGCTCGCCCGCACCGATCCGTTCGCGCTGCCTGGTTTGGCGTGGGCGCTGCTGCGCGGCCGTGCGCACGCGAAACGGCGCCTGGCCGACGCGGCATTGCCGGACGTCGCCACACTGCCGTATCGCGAAGACCTGCTCGAGTATCTAACGGAGCAGAAAAGGGGTGGGCGGACCCTGGTGCTCGCGACCGACGCCGATGCGCGCGTGGCGCACGCGGTCGCGCGTCGTCTCGGGCTCTTCGACGTCGTGCTCGCGAGCGACGGCACGACGAACCTGCGCGGCACCGCGATGGCGCGTGCGTTGATCGAGCGGTTCGGCGCTCGCGGCTTCGACTACGTCGGCGGCTCGAATGCGGACTTGCCGGCGTGGCAGGCCGCGCGCGCGGCAATCGTGGTCGGGGCGGCCTGTCGCTTCGCAGCGCGCATCGCGCGTACGACGCCGATCGAACGCGCGTTCGACGATCCGCGGCCGCGCTGGCCGCGTTACGTGCAAGCGCTGCGGCCGCACCACTGGATCAAGAACGCGCTGGTGCTGGTGCCGCTGGCGACGACGAGCGCCGCGCTCGCTCCGAGCGCGTTCCTGCACGCCTCGCTCGCCTTCGCCGCGTTCAGCCTGTGCGCATCGAGCGTCTACCTCGTCAACGACCTGCTCGATCTCGGCGCCGATCGGCGGCATCCGAGCAAACGTCATCGCGCGCTCGCGTCCGGCGCCATTCCGCTGCGCCGAGCGCTGGCGGCGGTGCCGCTGCTGCTCGCCGCCGCCTTCACCATCGCGCACGCCCTACCCGCCGCCTTCAGTGTCGCACTCGTCGCTTATTTCGCGCTGACGACGGTGTACTCGCTCGGCCTCAAGGACATCGCCGTCGTCGACGTACTGTGGCTCGCGGTCGGCTACGCCCTGCGCGTCGCCGCCGGCGCGTTTGCGATCGGCGCGCGTCCGTCGGCGTGGCTGCTCGCGGTCTGCATCTTCCTGTTCCTGAGCCTTGCACTGGTGAAGCGCTACACCGAACTGTCGCGCCTACAGGCGGATACAGGGGGCGCTGCGCGCGCGCGCGGCTACGACAGCGGCGACAAGACGTTGATCCTCGTGCAGGGAATCGCCAGCGGCTATCTCTCGGTGCTGCTGCTGGCACTATACGTGCACGTGGACATTCCGGCCGCGTTGCACGCGCGGCGCGAACTGTTTTGGATCGTCTGCGTACTGCTGCTCGCTTGGCTGAACGTCGCGTGGTTCGCCGCCGCGCGCGGCCGCATGCACGACGACCCGGTCACGTTCGCGCTAACGGATCCGGTGAGCCTCGCGCTGCTGATCGTGATGGCCGGCATCGCGTTGTTCGCGCTGTGACGCGTCTGCCCGCGATCGGAATCGCCGCGGCCGTCGCGACCGGCCTCGCACTCGCGGCGACGACCATCGTCGATCTGCAACTGTACCGGCGCGCGACGACCGTTGCAGCCCCGGACGGCCGCATCGTCGCGGAACTGATCGACCTCAATCCGAACATCGACGATTGGTATCTGCTCACGCTGCGCGTCGGCGCGGACGCAGCGATCGCCTATCACCTCGAGAATCC
>DASRZO010000514.1:0-9916 GCA_035686405.1 Pseudomonadales bacterium
GTATGCGCCGACCGCGGCCGACGCCGTGCCGCAGGCGATCCTCGGCAAGGGCGGTACGCCGCTCGGTCAGTCGGTCGCCTATTTCGCGGCCGATCCGAAAACGCAGGGCTATCTCGCAGTGCCGGCGGGCAGCGGTAAGCACGGCGCGGTGGTGCTCATTCACGAGTGGGACGGGCTCGGCTTGCGCGTCAAGCAAGTGGCCGATGCACTCGCCGCCGAAGGCTACGTCGCGCTCGCGGCCGATCTCTATTCGGGCCGCACCGGGTCGAATCCGCAAGAGAACATGGCGCTCGTCAAAGAGACGCTCGCGAATCCGCAGCGGATGATCGCGAACCTCGACGCGGCGGTGAAGTTCCTCAAAGCGCGCAAAGACGTGAACGGCCGCGTCGCCGCGATCGGTTGGTGCTACGGCGGCGGCGTGGCGCTCAGCTTCGGTCTCGACGGCGCGAATCACGAAGGCACCGCGATGTTCTACGGCCGTCTGCTCGACGATCCGGAGAAGCTCGCACACTTGCACCACGAGTTGTACGGCACGTTCGCGGGCCTGGACGAGAACATCAAGCGCGACGACGTCGATCATTTCGTGACGGCGTTGCGCGCTGCGCACATCCCGAACGACGTGCACGTCTACGACGACGTGAAGCACGGCTTCTGGTTGTACGTCGACCGCGATCCGGACGCGAACGCGGCGCCGGCGCTCGATGCCTGGCAGCGCTTGAAGGCGTATCTCGCGCGCGTGCTGAAGACCCAGTGATGTCGCGTCGACGCAACGTTCTGCTGATCACCGCCGATCAATGGCGCGGTGATTGTCTGTCCGCCAACGGCCATGCAGTGGTGCGCTCGCCGAACCTCGACGTACTCGCCGCCGACGGCGTACTGTTCGAGCGCCACTACGCGAACGCGGTGCCGTGCGGACCGAGCCGCGCGTGCCTGCACACCGGCATGTACCTACACAACCATCGTTCCGCCACGAACGGCACGCCGCTCGACCGGCGCTTCACGAACTGGGCGCTCGAATCGCGCCGTGCCGGCTACGATCCGGCGCTGTTCGGCTACACGCACACCGCGCCGGACCCGCGCTATCTGAACGCCGACGATCCGCGCCTGACGACCGACGAAGGCATCCTGCCGGGCATCACACCGGTGGTCGACATGGCGACGCACTGTGGCCCGTGGCGCGATTGGTTGCAGCAGTTCGGCTACGCGCTGCCGGACAACCACGGCGCGACGTACGGACTGCGCGGCGAACCCGCCAACGATCCGGCGGTGCCGCGCCCGTCGCTATTCGCGCGGGAACACACGGATACGTATTTCCTGACACAGTCGGCCATCGACTACATCGGCGCGCACGCGCACGACGAACCGGGTTGGGCGGTGCATTTGTCGGTGCGCGCGCCGCACCCGCCGTGGGTCGCGGCGCAGCCGTACAACACGCGCTATGCGCCCAAGGCGTTGCCGGGCTGCGTGCGACGCGCCGACGTCGATGCCGAATCGGCGTTGCATCCGTGGCTCGCCGAATATCTGCATACCGATCGCAACGCAGCGCACGCCGACGACGACCGCCATCGCTTGCTGCAAGCGAGCTACTACGGGTTGATGGCCGAGGTCGACGACAACATGGGTCGACTGTTCGCGCACATCAAGGCGCTCGGTCAATGGGACGACACGCTGGTGATCTTCACGTCGGATCACGGCGAGCAGATGGGCGACCACTGGTTGTACGGCAAGACCGGGTTCTTCGAGCAGTCGTACCACATTCCGATGATCGTGCGTCTGCCCAACGGTATGAAGAAGGGGCGCGTCGCCGCGTTCACCGAACACGTCGATGTGATGCCGACGTTGCTCGAATGGATCGACGTCGAGGCGCCGCGGCAGTGCGACGGCAAGAGCCTGATGCCGTTCCTGCGCGGCGCAGCGACGCCGCGGGATTGGCGCACCGAAGCGCACTGGGAATACGACTTCCGCGATTCGCAGTACGACGCCGTGCTCGGCACTTCGCTCGAGACGAGCGTGCTGAACGTCGTGCGCAGCGCCGATACGAAATACGTGCATTTCGCCGGGCTGCCGCCGCTGTTGTTCGACCTCGCGCGCGATCCCGGCGAACTCGTCGACCTCGCGCGCGACGATCGGCAGCAGCGCCGGCTCGCGGAGTATTCGCAGCGGCTCCTGTCGTGGCGGATGAGCCATACCGACAAGACGCTCAGCCACTACCGGGTGACCCCGGAGACGGGGATGGTCATACTCCGGAAACAGGGGGAAACGTCATGACGGATCCGAAAGGGGCTCTCGCGGGCAAGGTCGCTTTCATCACGGGCGCCGGTTCGGGCATCGGCCGCGGCATTGCCGAGCGCCTCGCGCGCGACGGCGCCGACATCTTCATCGCCGACGTCGACACCGACGGCGCCGACATGACTGCAAACCTGGTCACGCAGCTCGGCCGTCGCGCGGTCGTGTTGAAAGCCAACGTTGCCGTCAAGGCGCACATGCAGAACGCGGCGCAGCAGTGCGTCGCGAAGTTCGGCCGGCTCGACGTCGCCGTCGCGAATGCCGGCATCGGTCGCGCCGGCAGCGTGCTCGAGATGGATTTGAAGGACTGGCAAGATCAGATCGACATCAATCTGACCGGTGTGTTCCTCACCGTGCAAGCCGCCGCGCAGCAGATGGCGAAACTCGGTCACGGCGGCCGCATCGTGTGCATCTCGTCGCTGGCCGCGGAGAACACGAGCGGTCCGATGTTCGGCTATTCGGCGACGAAAGCGGGCGTGCGGATCATGGTGCGCGGCTGGGCGCAGGATCTCGGTCCGCACGGCATCACGGTGAATGCGATCGGTCCCGGCGTCATCGAGACGCCGCTCGCGCAAGGTCTCGCCGGCGATGCGGGCGGCCCGATTCGCGCGAGCCTCGAGGCGCGCACGCCGGTCGGCCGCGTCGGCAAGCCGGCCGACATCGCGGGTCTGGTCAGCTTCATGGCCGGCCCCGACGGTGCGTTCATGAGCGGCGCATACGTATTGATGGACGGCGGCCTGCGCGACGCGCGCGGCAGCTGGGAACCGAACGCGCAAGCGATGGACGAAATGGCGCGGCACATGGCCGCCGGGCAAGCGCGCCGCGCGAAGATGCAGCCGCTGCTCGACGAACGCTGACGCGACCACGCTGGCGCATTCGCCGCGTTCGGTCGCTGCCGCGCAGTACCGGGAGGTCGAGATGAGCTACCAGGACATTCTGTTCGAGGTTGCCGACGGCGTCGCGCTGATCACGTTGAATCGCCCCGACGCGATGAATACGTGGACGGCCGTGATGGCGAACGAGGTGAACGATGCGATGCACCGCTGCAACGACGATGCGGCGATTCGCGCCGTGGTGCTGACCGGCGCGGGCGACCGCGCGTTTTGCGCCGGCGCCGATCTCGGCCGCGGCGGCGGTACGTTCAGCGGCCGCGATCGGCCGGACGAAGCGCGCCGGACGACGAAGGCGCCGATTTATCCGTATCAAATCTCGAAACCGGTGATCGCCGCGCTGAACGGCCACGCGATCGGCGTCGGTATCACGTATCCGCTGCTCGCCGACGTCAGGCTCGTCGCCGATAACGCGAAGATCGCATTTCCGTTCGTGCGCCGCGGCGTGTTGCCGGAACTCGGTTCGCACACGGTGCTCGCGCGCGTCGTCGGATTGTCGCGCGCCGCGGACCTGCTGCTGACGGGACGCACGATCAGCGGCGTCGAAGCGGCGGCGCTGGGTCTCGCGAGCCGGGCCTTGCCGCAGCAGGACGTCGCACCGGCGGCGCTCGAGATGGCGCGCGACATCGCGGCGAATACTGCACCGGCGTCCGTTGCGGTGGCCAAGAAACTCCTGTGGGACGGCATGTCGGCGACGGTCGGCGACATGATGCGGCGTGAGAATCCGGCGTTCGCGTGGCTCGGCAATCAAGCCGACGCCCGCGAAGGCGTGCAATCGTTCATCGAGAAACGTCCACCGCGGTGGTCGCTGTCGCCGGCGGACGTGCCCAAAAAACTCTTGGAATAGCTTTCCGGTGAAAACTCTCAGCAACTGATCGACGAGGTGACGCGATGCAAGTCGGTATGGCAACGATCTTTCAGAATCCCGAAGACCACATCACGGACGGCGAGGTGTATCGCAACGAACTCAGGCTCGCGAACCTGGCCGAGCCGCTCGGCTTCGATTCGGTGTGGGGTGTCGAACACCACTTCACCGACTACACCATGTGTCCCGACGTCATGCAGTTCCTGACGTACATGGCCGGCCGCACGCAGCGCGTGAAGCTCGGTTCGATGGTCGTGGTGTTGCCGTGGCACGATCCGATCCGTGTCGCCGAAGAGATTTCGATGCTCGATCACATCTCCGACGGCCGCTTGATTCTCGGAATGGGTCGCGGTGCCGGACGGGTCGAATTCGAAGGCTTCCGCATTCCGATGGACGAGTCGCGCGAGCGTTTCGTCGAAGCCGCGCAGTTGGTGCTCAACGGCCTCGAGAAGGGCTACTGCGAGTTCGACGGCAAGTACTACAAGCAACCGCGCAAAGACATTCGGCCGCGTCCGGAGCGGACGTTCCGGGGCCGCACGTATGCGGCCGCGGTGTCGCCGGAGTCGGTCGACATCATGGCGCGCCTCGGCATCGGCATCCTGATCATCCCGCAGAAACCGTGGCCGATGGTCGACGCCGAGTTGAAGGCGTATCGCGAGGTGTACCGCAAGGTGAACAACGCCGCCGCGCCTGCGCCGATCATCGCGGGCTGGTGTTTCTGCGACGAAGACGAGAAGGTCGCACGCGAGAAGGCGGTGCGCTGGATCGGCGGCTACTGGGAAACCGCGCGCAAGCACTACGAGTTCGGCGGCGAGCACTTCGCCAAGACGAAGGGCTACGAGTTCTACGCGTCGATGTCGCAAGCGCAACGCGAGAGCGCGAATCAGATGACGCAGATGTACCTCGACCTGCAAGTCTGGGGTACGCCGAAGATGTGCATCGACCGCATTCTGAACACGTGCGAACGCATGGGGTCGAACGCGTTCACGACGGTGTTCAGCTACGCCGGCATGCCGTACGACGAAGCGGAACGCAACCTGCGCCTCTTCGCCGCGAAAGTGCTGCCGGTGCTGCAGAAGGAACAGCCCGCGGCGGTCGCCGCCGGCGGCTGACGGTCCGGAACGCTGCCCGGCCGTCGCGCCGGGCGGCGTCGCTTCCGTTTCCTCCAACGACTGCGCAATGTCGCTGCGGCGGCCGTCATCGTCTTGTCTGACGCCTCGACGGCGCCGCAATGCGAAGCGTCGCACGCCGCTGCGTTGCACCGATTTCGAACTTTGGTCATGATTACGCCCGCCCCGAACGAGGAAGGCTGCGCGCGAGGGAATCTCGGTGTTGGCGACTCTGGCAGACTTCGAACGAGCGCCGCGTATTTTGCGGCTCAATGTCGCGGGCCAGCCTGTCGAATGGTTGAGCTGGCAGGACGCCGTTTGCCTGTACGCCCGCGAGCTCGTGGTGTGGACGCTCGGCGACCCGATCCTCGAAATCCGCGGCGGTCATTCGCGCTTCGACGGCTCGCAGTCGCACATGGACATCCACAGCATCATCGCCTGCGAAGGCCGCGTGGTGCCGCCGATGCGCAGCATCCCGCCGTTGACGAACCAAGCGCTGTTCCGGCGCGATCGCAACATCTGCTTGTACTGCGGCCACCAACATCTCGATCGCGATCTGACGCGCGACCACGTGGTGCCGCGTTCGCGCGGCGGCAGCGACGACTGGGACAACGTGGTCGCCGCGTGCCGGCGCTGCAATCACCGCAAGGGCGATCGTCTGCTGCACGAGCGGAACATGGAGCTGCTCGCGCTGCCGTACGTGCCGAACTTCCCGGAATATCTGGCGCTGATCAACAGCGGGCGAATCCTCGGCGATCAGATGGACTTCCTGAAGCCGCAGTTCGGCGCCGACAGCCGCTTGCTGAACTGATCGGCGCTTTCCCGATTTCCGCGAACTGAATCGAGCCGAACGCGTCGGCCGGCGTCGTTCGAGCTCGCATTTTGGTCTATGGCGCGGTGCCCGCAGACGCGGCGAGCACGTGCGCAACGCAGCACGTCACGCGCTTTGCGGTCTCGATGTCGAGGAATTCGTTCGGGCCGTGCGCATTCGAATGAGGCCCGAGCACGCCGGTGACCATGAACTGCGCTTTCGGGAAACGATCGCCCAACATCTTCAGGAAGGGGATCGTACCGCCCATGCCCATGTAGCAGACCGGCTTGCCGAAGTACGCCCGCGATGCGCCGTCGAATGCGACGGCGAGCGTCGCGTCGAGCTTCGGCGCGGCCCAGCCGGGCTGGCCGCCGTCGGTCGTGAAGCGCACGTGCGCGCCATACGGCGGATTCGCTTCGAGGATCGTCTTCACGGTGCGCGCCGCCGCTTGCGCGTCGAGCGTCGGCGGCAACCGGATCGACAGCGTCGCGCTGGTCGACGGCCGCAGCGTGTTGCCGGCCGACGTGACGGGCGGTGCGCCGGAGAGGCCGGTGACCGACAGCGTCGGCCGCCACGTATTGTTCAGCACCAACTCGACCGACTCTTGCGCCATCGGTACGACGCCGGCGGCCCACGGGTAACGGTCGACGATGACGTCGCCGAGCGTTTCGACCAACGAGCGTGCGTTGGCGCGGGTCTGCGCGTCGATCGGCACGTGCAGCGCGTCGATCATCTTGCCGCTCGCGACGTCCTCGATCCGGTCGAGCAGGCTGCGCAGGATGCGGAAGCTCGACGGTACGATGCCGCTGGCGGCGCCGGAATGAACGCCCTCGGTCAACACCGACACTTCGAGCGTGCCGATCAACAGTCCGCGCAGCGACGACGACAGCCACAGCCGATCGTAGTCGCCGGCTTCGGCATCGAGGCACACGACCAGGTCCGGCGCGCCGATGCGCGGCCCGAGGTGTTCGAGATAGAAGGGCAGGTCGAAGCTGCCGCTCTCCTCGCAGCCTTCGATCAGTACGACCAAACGGCCGTGACCGATCTGCCGTTCCTGCAGCGCGGCGATCGCGGTGAGGCTCGCGAACGTGGCGTAGCCGTCGTCGGCGCCGCCGCGGCCGTACAGTCGCCCGTCCTTGATCACCGGCGTCCACGGTCCCAAGCCTTCGTTCCAACCTGTGAACTCGGGCTGCTTGTCGTAGTGGCCGTAGAGCAGCACGGTCGGCGCGTCGGCGCGCGTCGCGGCGATTTCCGCGAACAGGACCGGCGTCCTGCCGGGCAGCGCGACGATTTCGAGCTGCACGCCGGCGATCGGGACGCTGCGGCTCCAGGTTTCCAACAGTTTGATTGCGGCGCGCATGTGACCGTGCGCGTCCCAGTCGGCGTCGAACATCGGCGACTTGTTCGGGATCTCGATGTAGCGACACAGCGTCGGCACGATGCTCGAGTCCCACGTGTTTCCGATCGAGCGTTCGAACGCTGCCATCGACGACCTCTTCTACAGCTTCACGTTGATACCGACGTAGCCTTGGCGCCCCGGCGTCGCATAGCCGAACACGTCTTGGTAGTGCTCGTCGGACGCGTTCTCGACGCGCCCGGTGAGCTCGACGCGTTCGGTGATTCGGTAGCGCGCGGTGCAGTGTATCAGCGTGTACGCATCGAGACCGACGCGCCGCGCCGGGAACGTCGAGAAGTCGTCGTCCTCGTGCGTACCGACGTATGCGGCACCGAGTTCGAACGACAAGCGATCGGGCAACGGCGCGTAGTCGAGCACGATGCGGCCGGTGTTGTGCGGCCGGCGCAGCTCGTCCTCTTGATGCACGGGGCCGGGTTGCGTCGCGTCGAGATACGTGTAGTCGAACCGCGCGCGCAGCGTGTCGAGCAGTTGCGCCGTCAGCGACAACTCGACGCCTTCGCGGTGGCTGTCGCCGTCGCTGTTGATCGCGGTGAACCCGCCCAGATTCGCGTCGAAGAAGAAGCCGTTGATCTCGTCTTCGAGCTTGTCGTGGAAGTAGCTCACGCGGATCGACGCGCGCTCGCCGAGGGTTTGGTCGAGCGTGACGGACGCGCTGTGCGAACGCTCCGGCCGCAAATTCGGGTTGCCGATGAAAGTATCGGGCGTGAAGCCGAAGCGTTCGACGAACGTCGGATCCTTCGTCCCGGTGCCGGCGTTCAGGAACAGCGTCGTGCCGGGTCGCAGCAGCGGAATGCGCACGGCGAGGCGATAGTCGTTCGAATCGGCGAAGTCGCTGTTGTCGTCGTGCCGTGCCGACAGCGACGCGCTCGCACCGTTCCACTCGATCACCCATTCGCCGATGGCGCTGTGCGTGTCCATGTGCTGGTCCTGGTTCGGATCGCCGAAATCGCTCGGTGCGCCGCGTTGGTTGAAACCCTCGCGCGTGTATTCGTACGCCCAGGTGACGAGCTGGGACGTCGGTCCTGCGGCAAACGAGTAGTCGCCCTGATACGTGATCTGATTCTTGTCGCCGTCGGACGAGCTGTCGCGCGCACCGTCGGTCAGGTTGTCGTTGCGCGAGTCGTAGTGGCGAAACGTCAGCCGCTGCGTCAGATGTTCGGTTTGCTCGAACGTGCCGAAAATGCCGAGTAAGCGCTGATGCACGTCGAGTTCGAGGTTGCCGTCGACCGGCACGAAATCCGGCGCCGGCGTCGGGTCGTATTCGCTCTGCGCGTCGACGCTGCGCGCGACGAATTGCAGCGAGCCGCGTTCGCCGGTGTAGCCGCTATTGAGGTGAAACGTCGTGTTGCGATAGCCGTCGTCCTCGCCGCCGCTCGTCGCGATGTTCGTGCCGGCCGTTTCGGTGTGGCGCGCGTCGAGCGCGTAGTACCAGGCGTCGTCGCGCTGCGCGAGCCGAATCGATTCGCGCATCGTGTCGTTCGAGCCGCCTTCGATCCAGACGTTGCGTTCGCTCGCGCCCGCGGCCGGCGTGGTTTCGAAGTTCATCACGCCGGCGAGCGCGTCGCTGCCCCACAGGGCGCTCTGTGCGCCGGGCAAGATCTCGACGCGCGTCATGCCGATCATGTCCAGGTTCGCGAAGTCGACGGACGATCCCAGCGCCGGGTCGTTGATGTCGATGCCGTCGACCAGCACCAGCAGATGATTCGCCTCCGCGCCGCGCAGCCGCACTTCGGTGACGGCGCCGATGCCGCCGGAGCGGCTGACCGAGAAGCCCGGCGCGCCGCGCAGGAAGTCGGCCGGCACGCCGGATTGACGCGCGTCGATCGCCTGTTCGTCGATGATCTCGACCGGCGCCGGCGCGACGTCGACCGGCGTGTCGGTGCGCGTCGCGAGGACCGTGATCTGCTCCGGCGCCTCAGCGCCGGCGTTGGCAAACCCCCTGTTGGCAAAAGGAGGAACGGAGAGAACGCACGCGGCGACCGTCGCGCGTGCGGCAACACGAAAAGCGGAAGACATGATGAAACTCCGATGAGTCGCTGCGCCCCGCGCGACGAGTTCGAACGTCGCGACCGCGGTTGATGCGGTCGCACCCATCCAGGCCGGTCTCCGGGCTCGTCGCGGCCGTTTGCCAATGCAAACGACGAGAGGGTTGCCTTCCCGTCGGAATCGACAGTGGCGTATCACCCTCGGCGCGACCTACCGTTGCGGGGGCAGCATCGGCTTTGCGGCGCGAAAGATCCGTTGGATCGCTCGCGGGCGCTGACCGATTTCCCGATTCTCCGACGCCATTGCTACGAGACGTAGCAATCGTCGGCACCTGAACGCGGCCGCAGTATAAGGTGGGTCGTTGGGGAAGGCGCCATGAAGAATGCCGAGCAGCGACGTGAACGGCGCTCAATCACGCTTCGAGACGAGCGGCGACGTTGCGGTCCGGCTGCGCATCGGGTCGAATGCGTCGGCAGTGTCGAAGGAGTGCGTCAATGCGGCGAGCGGTCTGTGCTCTGTGCGTCACGCTGTGGGCGGCGACGGCGTACGCCG
>DASRZO010000515.1:0-7105 GCA_035686405.1 Pseudomonadales bacterium
CGGGCCGATGTACGCCGCCGCAGGATGCGCGCTGTACCTACATCGGCTCGAGGCGCTCGGTCGCGATCGCATCTGAGGCCGCTCGACCGCGCGGTCAGTCGAAAAACAACCGCCGCAGCGCGAGGCCCGGATCCGGTTCGCGCATGAAGGCCTCGCCTACGAGGAATGCGTGGACGCCGGCGCCTCGCATCTGTGCTACCTGCGCTTTGTCGTGAATTCCGCTTTCGGTCACCACGACGATGTCGTTGGGGATGTGCGGCAGCAAGTTGAACGTCGTCGACAGTTTCGTTTCGAACGTGCGCAGGTCGCGGTTGTTGATGCCGATCAACGGCGGCGCGAGCGCGAGGGCGCGGTCGAGTTCGATGGCGTCGTGCACTTCGATGAGCACGTCGAGTCCGAGGTCGACCGCGCACCGGTACAAATCGCCGATCTCGCTTCCGGGCAACGCTGCGACGATCAGCAGGACGCAATCGGCACCGAGCGCGGCCGCTTCGTAGATTTGGTACGGATCGACAACAAAGTCTTTGCGCAATGTCGGCAGCCGGGCGGCGGCGCGCGCGGCGATCAAATATTCGTCGTGACCCTGAAAGAAATTTTCGTCCGTCAGCACCGACAAGCACGTCGCACCGCCGGCCGCATAGCTGCGCGCGATCGCGACCGGATCGAAATCGGCGCGAATGACCCCGCGCGACGGCGAAGCCTTCTTCACTTCCGCAATGACCGCGGGATCGCCGTCCGCGATGCGAGTGCCCAGGGCGCGGGCGAAGCCCAATCGAGCAGTTGTCGTACCCGCGCGTCGGCGGACCGCTTCGATCGGCGCTTTCGCCTTGCGGGCAGCCACTTCGCCGCGCTTGTGCGCCAAGATTCGGTCGAGAACGGTCTCCGTCATTGGCGCGTTCCCATCAGCGACGTCAGCCGAACCAACTCACCGAACCGTTCGTTCGCGAGACCGGCGGCGATTGCGTCATGCGCCATCGCGACGCCGTTGGCGAGTGAGGTCGCGACTCCCGCGACATAGATCGCCGCCCCGGCGTTCAACGCGACGATTTGCGCGGCGGCCGATTGCGGTTCATCGAACGAGCGCTGCAGCAGCGCGAGGCTCGATTTCGGCGAATCGGCGACCAGCCCGTCGAGCGGCACCGGGTCGATGCCGAAATCTTGCGGCTGTACGGTGAAGCGTTTGATCTCGCCGCGCTTGAGTTCGACGATTTCCGACGGCCCGGCGATCGACAACTCGTCTAGCCCTTCCGCGTGCACCAGCAGCACATGGCGACTGCCGAGCTCGCGCAATACGCGCGCGAGGGTCTCGAGCCACTTCGGCGAGAAGACACCGATCACTTGGTTCGGTGCGGAGGCCGGATTCGTCAAAGGCGCGACCAGGTTGAACAGCGTGCGCGTGCCGATCTCGCGCCGCGGTCCGGCGGCGTGTTTCATCGCGCGATGATGCGCCGGCGCGAACATGAACCCGACACCGGCTTCGCGAATGCACCGCGCGATCTGTGCCGACGTCAAATCGATGTTGACGCCGGCCGCTTCGAGCACGTCGGCGCTGCCGCTGCGGCTCGTGATGCCGCGATTGCCGTGTTTGGCGACGTGCGCCCCGGCGGCGGCGGCCACGAATGCCGCTGCCGTCGAGATGTTGAAGAGTTTCGCGCCCGCACTGCCGCCGGTGCCGCAAGTATCGACCAGGTATGGCGTATCGACCGCAACCTTCTCGGACAGCGACCGCATCGCTTCGACGGCGCCCGCGATCTCGTCGACCGTTTCGCCCTTGACCTTCAGCGCCATCAGGATGCCGCCGATCTGCGCGTCGGTCGCGGCTCCGGTCATGATCGATTCGAACAATGCGCGCGATTCCGCGCGCGACAAATCGCGGCGCTCGCCGAGCTGCGCCAAGCGCGCCTGAATATTGTCGTTGGCGTTCATGCGGCGAGCGCCCGGCGAGCGAGGAAGTTGCGCAGTAGATCGTGGCCGTGCTGCGTCAGGATCGACTCGGGGTGGAATTGCACGCCCTCGACCGCGAGCGTGCGGTGCCGCAATCCCATGATCTCGTCGACGCGGCCGTCGTCGTGCTGCGTCCAGGCCGTCACTTCCAAACAGTCGGGCAGCGAGTCGCGCGCGACGATCAACGAGTGGTACCGCGTGGCTTCGAACGGCGACGGCAATCCAGCGAACACACCGCGACCGCCGTGGTAAATCGTCGACGTCTTGCCGTGCATCACTTGGCGGGCGCGGACTACGTGGCCGCCGAACGCGGCGCCGATGGCTTGATGGCCTAGGCAGATGCCGAGCAGCGGTATGCGTCCGGCGAACGTGCGGATCACGTCGAGCGAGATGCCGGCTTCGTTGGGCGTGCACGGTCCGGGCGAAATCACGATGGATTCGGGTGCCAGGCGCTCGATGTCGGCGATGGCGATTTCGTCGTTTCGGTGGACGACGACGTCGGCGCCGAGCTCGCACAGGTACTGGACCACGTTGTAGGTGAACGAGTCGTAGTTATCGATCATCAACAGCATTGGAACGCATCCTCTTGATCAGTGTGCAATTTCCCGACCGCCGCGAAATGCCGGAGCGGTGATCGGCGAGAAACAAACGAAAAATCGATCAGTGGGATGACGATGGGCGGGACGCCCACCAACGCAACGCGCGGGAAACCTGCGAGCGGTTCGAGTTGTCGGACGCGGACGAAATCATGCGACGGCTTATAAGGGATTCATCGCCGCAACGCAATGATTTTGCTATGCAAATCGGTAACAGCCGGTAACAAGTAGGAAACACCAAATCGGTGCGTAACGCCGGTGTTTTGCTAGTTGCAAGGGGGGCCGAACTGTATACTCCGCAGCCAATTCCCTAACGACAAAACGTCGCACCTGCCATTCACCGACCGTTCATCTCGGCCCGGCTATAAACATGGCCGCCGAATAACGGCGTACAAACAAAATCCATGAAAATCCTAATTGCGCTCCTTGCGGTGTGTTTGGGTTCTGCGGCCTTCTGGGCATCCTTCGATCAACCGCTGGCCGCGCCGGATTGGAACGGCAAGCTCGGCGGAATCTCGTATAACCCGAGCGGCATCTTCGACAAGAAGACGTTCAATTCGCCGGTACCCGAATCGGTGATCCGCGAAGACATGAAGCAGTTGTCGACGGTCACGAATCGCGTTCGCACCTATTCGGTCGCGCGCGGCCTCGATCGCGTGCCGTACATCGCCAAGGACTTCGGTCTGAAGGTCACATTGGGCATTTGGCTCAGCGACGATCGCCTGAAGAACGAAACCGAGCTCGCGCGCGGCATCGCCGTCATCCGTGACAACCCGGAGACGATCGACCGCGTCATCGTCGGCAACGAAGCAGTGCTGCGCGGTGAACTGACGGCCAGCGACGTCGTCGCGTACATCCACCGCGTGCAGAACGCGATCGCGAATCCGAAGATCGAAGTCGGTACCGCCGACGTGTGGAGCACTTGGCTGCGCTATCCGACGCTGGCGCAAGGCAGTGCGTTCGTCGGCATTCACCTACTTCCGTACTGGGAAGGCATCGCGCCGAATCAGGCGATGGGCTACATCACCGACCGTTTCGCGATGATCCAGAAAGCGTTCCCGGACAAGAAGATCGTCATCGCCGAAGCCGGTTGGCCGTCGGAAGGCCGCGTCAAGAAAGGATCGGTGCCGTCGGCGTCGATGGAAGCACTGTTCGTGCGCAAATTCCTGCGCCTCGCTGCGGCGAACGACTACGACTACTACATCATCGAAGCGTACGACCAACCGTGGAAGGCGGGTCCCGAAGGCGCCGTCGGTGCGTTCTGGGGTCTGTTCGACGCGGACCGCGTGCCGAAGTTCGGGTTCAGCGGCGCGCTGACGTCGTTCCCGCAATGGCCGAAGTTCGCGATGTCGGCGGCCGCCGGCATCCTCGCGGTGGGTGCGGCCGTGCTCGGAGCACTGCCGGCCGTCGCGATGTCGGGTTATCTGTTGCTCGGCGGCATCGTCGGTGTCGTCGTGTCGGGCGTGCTCTTCATCGTCGATGCGTTGTCGTTGCGCTACGTCGATTGGGGCGCGCTCGGCGGCACGTTACTCGTGATGCCTGCGGTGCTGTTCACCGCGCTCGTATTGTTGACCGAGTGTGCCGAGTGGGCGCTGAGTCTCTGGCGGGTGCGTCGTAAATCGATGCCGGTCGTCGTCGATTTCGGCGGCGCGACGCCGCGCGTGTCGATCCACGTGCCGACATACAACGAGCCGCCGCAAATGGTCATCGGCACGCTCGATGCGCTCGCGAAGCTCGACTACCCGGACTTCGAAGTCATCCTGCTCGACAACAACACGAAGTCGGAGCTCGACTGGAAGCCCGTCGAAGCGCATTGCCGCGCGCTCGGCCCGCGTTTCCGCTTCTTCCATTTCGACAACATGAAGGGCTTCAAGGCCGGCGCGTTGAACAAAGCGCTCGAGCTGACGGACCCGGCCGCGACGTATATCGCCGTCATCGACAGCGACTACCAAGTCGCGCCCGATTGGCTGAGCACGGTCATCCCGGCGTTCTCGGATCCGCAAGTCGCACTGGTACAGGCCCCGCAAGACTATCGCGATGCAGACGAAAGTCTGCTGAAGAAGTGCTGCTTCGAGGAATACCGCGCGTTCTTCCACGTCGGCATGGTGGAGCGGAACGAACACAACGCGATCATTCAGCACGGCACGATGTGCGTCGTGCGTCGCACGGCGCTCGCGGAAGTCGGCGGCTGGGCGCAGTGGTGCATCACCGAAGACACCGAACTCGGCTTGCGCCTCTTCGAAGCCGGTTACTCCGCGCACTACACGCCGCGTTCGCTCGGCCGTGGCCTGATGCCGGACACGTACCTCGCGTACAAGGTACAGCGTTACCGCTGGGTCTACGGCGCGATGCAGATCCTGAAGCGCCACGGGCCGCAACTGTTCGGCCGCGGCGGCAAGCTGACGCTCGCGCAGCGCTATCATTTCGTGTCGGGTTGGCTACCGTGGTTCGCCGACGCGTTCGCGTTGATTTTCTCGGTGCTCGCGGTGATTTGGACCGGCCTCATGGTCGCGCTGCCGAAGTACTGCGACGTGCCGCTCGCTGCGCTGTCGTCGACGGCACTCGCGCTGTTCGCGATCAAGACGATCAAGACGATCGTGCTGCACCGTTCGAAGGTCGGTGGCGGTTTCCGCGAAGCGATCGCATCGGCGATCACCGGACTCTCGCTCGCGTACATCGTCGGCAAAGGCGTCTTGATGGGCTTGGTGACGTCGTCCAATCCGTTCGTGCGCACGCCGAAGTGCGAAGAGTCGGCGCCGTTCTCGAGCGCGCTGAAGATGAGCGCGGCGGAAACGGTGATGTTGCTCGCGATCATCGGCGCGTTCATTGCAACCGTGACGTTGACGGGCGTCGACGATCCGGCCGAGAAGGTCTGGGCGCTCGCGTTGGCAGTGCTCGCCGTGCCGTACGCCGCGTCGTTGATCGTTGCGTTCGGTTCGTGCATCAAGCCGTCGCGTCGCCCGGTGGTCGCACCGGAAATCACGCCGACGACGCCGGTATACGAGCGGCCCGATCTCGACTTGGCCGCTTGATCGGCGTCTGCATTGACTGATCGTCCCGCGCCGCGCTTCACGGGTTTATTGTGAAGCGCGGCGCTGGCATTCTTGGGGCTCGACTGATCGGCGACGATAGAGGAGGAACGATGAACGGACGACAACTGACCGGTGCTGCCTTCGCGCTCGCGGCTGCGAGCGTATTCGCCGGTTTGTCCGCGACCGCAGCCGACAACGCACAATCCGTCGGGACAGCGGCGGGCGTGCATTGTTATGGTGTCAATGGCTGCAAGGGCCAGAACGATTGCCAAACGGACAAGAATGCGTGCAAAGGAATGGGCGCGTGCAAGGGCCAAGGGTTCGTCAACATGAAGTCGACGCAAGAGTGTCTGAAGGCCGGCGGCAAGGTCGGCAACTGAGACGCGAGATGCACGAGGGCGGCGATGCAGCCGCCCTTCTTCCATTCGGGCTCGCTAGACCTTCGTGAACGATCCGCAGAAGCGAGGAACTCGATGACCGACGAACTCGGTTACGGCCTCGGCCTGCGTGCGCCGTACTACGAGACGATTCTTGCCGGCTCTCCTTCGGTCGATTGGTTCGAGATCCTCACCGAGAATTACCTCGTGCCGGGCGGCAAGCCGCTGCACTATCTGGAGCGAATCCGCGCCCGTTATCCGATCGTGATGCACGGCGTGTCGATGTCGATCGGCGGTGCCGATCCGCTCGATTGGAGTTATCTCGAGCACGTGAAAGCGCTCGCCGCGCGTGTCGAGCCGGAGTGGATTTCCGA
The DNA here is from genome assembly GCA_035686405.1 of Pseudomonadales bacterium. Classification (GTDB taxonomy): domain Bacteria; phylum Pseudomonadota; class Gammaproteobacteria; order Pseudomonadales; family Azotimanducaceae; genus DATJGR01. The sequence goes on from DASRZO010000515.1 coordinate 6,324, forward strand.
TCACCTGTGTTGGACCGGCTTCGGCGGCCACAACTTCCACGACTTGATGCCATTGCCGTACGACAGCGAAGCGATCGACCACGTCGTCGAGCGGATCGCGCGCGTGCAGGACTTCCTCGGCCGGCGCCTCGTGCTCGAGAACGTGTCGAGTTATTTCGAATACCGCCATTCGCAGATCCCGGAATGGGAATTCGTCGCGGCCGTCGCGACTGCGGCCGATTGCGATCTGCTGCTCGACGTCAACAACGTGTACGTGAGTTCGGTCAATCACGGCTTCGATCCGCTCGCGTATTTGCGCGCGATCCCGCGTGAGCGCGTTCGGCAAATCCACCTGGCGGGACATCGCGACCACGGTGCCTACATCATCGACAGCCACGATCAACCGATCACCGACGCCGTGTGGGAGTTGTATGCGCGTGCCGTCGACTTGTTCGGGCCGGTGCCGACGATGATCGAGCGCGACGACAACATGCCGCCGTTCGAGCAGTTGCTCGACGAACTCGACAACGCGCGTCGCGTTGCGCGCAGCGCACTGGCCGCGGCATGACGACGCTCGCGCAGCTGCAGCGCGACTACAAACGCTATCTGCTCGTCGGAGACGACCGGATCGTCGACTCGATCGTCGATACCGCGCAATTGAGCGCGCGCGATCGGCTCGAGATTTATGCGAACGCGTATCGCGGTCGCCTGCGCGAAGCGCTGAGCGTGGAATACCCGGTGACCAAGGAAGTCGTCGGCGGCAGCCCCTTCATCGATTTGTTGGACGCGTACATCGACGCGAA
>DASRZO010000516.1:0-3224 GCA_035686405.1 Pseudomonadales bacterium
TGCTCGCGAACGGCCGCGACGCGGTCGCCGAGCTCGGCCTCACGCTGCCGGCGCACCATCGTCATCTCGTTGTACTCGAGAACACGCCGACGGTGCAGAACGTCATCTGTTGCACGCTGTGCTCGTGCACCGCGTTCACGATCATCGGCCTGCCGCCGGATTGGTACAAAGACCTCGAGTACCGGGCGCGCATCGTGCGGCAGTCGCGCACGGTGCTGAAAGAGATGGGACTGGACCTCGCGCCGGAGGTCGAGATACGCGTGTGGGACACGACGGCCGACACGCGCTACATGGTGTTGCCGCAGCAACCGGCGCATACGGTCGGTTGGTCGGAAGAGCGACTGGCTGCGATCGTCACGAAGGACTCGATGATCGGCGTCGCGCGACTGTAGCGGTTCGACGGCGGGCTGCGGCGACGGTGCGCGGCACGGGTTCGGCGAATGGTTCGGAATCGCGAATAGTTCGGCACGAGGGACCGGCGAATGGACGGCATGCACGATCTCGGCGGCAAACAGGGATTCGGTCGCGTGCGCCACGCGCTCGATGCGCAGGTGTTTCACGAACCGTGGGAGCGGCGCGTCAATGCCCTTTATTCGCTGGCGGTGCGGCTCGGCATCTTCAACATGGACGAGTACCGGCACGCGATCGAGCGCATGGAGCCGCGCCACTATCTGTCGGCGAGCTATTACGAGCGGTCGCTGACGAGCCTCGCGACCTTGTGCGTCGAGAAAGGCATCGTCACGCGTGAGGAATTGGAACGGCGCGCGCACGGGGCATTTCCGCTATCGGCACCGAGCGCGCCGGGCCGAACGAACGCGCCGGCGCGCGAACGGTACGCGATCGGCGATCGCGTACGGGTGCGCGCCGATTTCGTGCCGGGCCACATTCGCATGCCGGGTTACATCCGCGGCAAGACCGGCGTCGTCGTCGGCGAGTCGCCGCCGTATCCGTTCCCCGACGCGCACGCGCACGGCGTGCCGGCCGAATTCGAACCGACGTATGACGTGCGGTTTCGTGCCGACGACCTTTGGCCGAACTCGGCGGATGCGGCGCTCGTGCACGTGGGCGTCTTCCAAAGTTACTTGGAGCGCGCGTAGCGCATGCTGTAACCGAACGGCGCGGCACGACGAATAATCGGAGTGACACGTTGAATGTAGCGGAGACGCGGTGATGTTCGATCGACGGCGATGGATGACGGTCAGCGGGCTCGTCGCGAGCGGCGCGCTGGCGCTGTGTACGGTGTTCGCATTCGGCGCTGAAGAGCCGGTACTCGCGCCGGTTCCCGCGTTCGATGCGCCGAAGGCGGCGGGCGAACTGCAAACCGCGGTGCTCGCCGGCGGCTGTTTCTGGGGTGTCGAAGGCGTGTACGAACACGTGCGCGGCGTGCGCTCGGTCGAGTCCGGCTATGCCGGCGGCAACAAGGCCGACGCCCACTACGACATCGTCTCCGGCGGCGACACGGGTCACGCCGAGTCGGTGCGCATCGTGTTCGATCCGGCGCAACTGTCGTACGGTGAAATCCTGCGCATCTTCTTCTCGGTGGTGCACGACCCGACGCAGTTCAACAAGCAAGGGCCCGATCACGGCACGCAATACCGGTCGAACATCTTCTACGCCGACGACATGCAGCGTCAGATCGCGACGAAGTACATCGCGCAGCTCGAAGCGGCGAAGATCTACTCGGGCCCCATCGTGACGCGGCTCGATCCGCTGAAAGCGTTCTATCCGGCCGAGGCGTACCACCAGAACTTCCTCGAGCGGAACCCGACGTATCCGTACATCGTCTACAACGATCTGCCGAAGATTCGCGCGTTGAAGAAGGAGTTCCCGGACATGTACCGGGACGACACGACGTCGAAGGGTTGAGACGGCGACGCGGCCGAACTGAAGCGTTAGTCCGTCTTCGGCTTCGCCGCTAGATACAGCGGCATCACCGTCGGCAACAGCGATTGGATCGTGGCCGAGCGGTTCGCGTCGGCCGGGTGCGTGCTCAGGAATTCCGGCGGGCCGTCCTTCGAGCCGGCCGCTGCACCCATCTTTTTCCACAGCGTGAGGCCGGCGCGCGGGTCGTAGCCGGCTCGCGCGGCGAGTTCGAGGCCGATGCGATCGGCTTCGGTCTCGTCGGTGCGGCTGAACTTCGTCGCGACGAGCGCCTGATAGCCTTGGTCCCCGAGCTGGGCGCCGGCGTCGCCGAGGCCGAGCAGCGCGGCGCCGATGCCGATGCCGGTCTGCGCCGCAATCTGTTGCGAGATCTGCTCGCGCGAATGCTCGCGCAACGCGTGCGCGATCTCGTGCCCCATCACGATCGCGATCTCGTCGTCGGTCAGGTTCAGCTGCTTGATCAGGCCCGAATAGAACATGATCCGGCCGCCCGGCATGCAGAACGCGTTCAGTTCCTTGCTGTCGATGACGTTGACCTGCCAGTTCCAGTTGACCGCGTCGGGGCGGAACACCTTGGTTTGCGGCTCGATGCGCGCCGCGATCGCGCGCACGCGGGCCGTCAGTGCGGCGTCGGTGTTGAATTGACCCTTCTTCGTCGCGTCGGCGGCGAGCTGGTTGTACGACTGGCTCGCCATCTGGTCGAGCTGTTCCGCTGAAATCAGCATGAATTGCGAGCGGTTCACGCCGACGACCCCGGTGTTCGTCGTGGTCTCGCAGCCGGAAATTGCGAGCGCGATTGCCCACGCGAGCGCACGCCCGGCGGGCGCGACCGCGCGTCGGCCGCCCGGCCGAACTGCCGCGCGTTCGAAGACCCTACCGAGTCGTTTCGTCATCGCCCCTTCGACCCGTCGACGGAGTGCGTGTTGCGCATGGTACCGCGGCTCGCATGTGCTCTTGTCCGACAAGATGTCGGCGCCAGCGCGAGGTGCGGGGACGGGCCGATCTTGCGATCGAAGACCGTGCCGGCACTACGGCCACCGTGCCGGCAACGGTTCACGTGCGATCGCCGTGCGCAGCGATCTGGAGGTGCGGCGTTCGCATAAGGGCCTGTGTCCGTTGGTAGAAGGTCGGCTTGCGTCGTCGACGAACACGAACGTCGTCATGACGACCTCGAGTCCGCGTAGCCGACGAGGCGGTGGCGCTCGTAATTGAGACGGCCGTCGGCCGACGAAGAGTCGGGCACGCCGTTCGCCCAACGAGCCCACACGGGCGTGATGCGTTCGCGCCGTCGAAAACGACGCGTTACGCTGACGGCCGTTCGAGGGGCAGATCGAAGGGAAGGT
>DASRZO010000517.1:0-3324 GCA_035686405.1 Pseudomonadales bacterium
CGTCGAAGACGATGGCGTCGGGATTGTCGCCGGTGCTCGCGATGTCGGTGATGCGAGCGAGCGTCTTCGTGTCGAAGACGACGACGTTCGACGCGCGCCCGGCGCTGATGTAGCCGCGATGCGCGTCCTCGTCGAATGCGATCGAGTGCGCGCCGGGCGTGTCGGGCACGGTGCCGGCGAGGTGCGTACCGGCGCGATCGACGACTGCCACGAATGCGTCGCGGGTGACGAACACGCGGCCGCTCGAATCGACGCGCAGGTCGTCGAAATTGGCATCGCCTTCGAGCGGCAGCTGACTCGCGACGTGATAGTGCGGATCACCGGCGCGCGTGTCGGCGGCGGCGAACAGTGCGACCAGAGCGAGCAGCGCGACACACGAGCTGCGTACGGCGAACGTGCTGCGCATGGCCAACGGGGCGACGGCCACGAAACCAATGCGCGCGGACGGGACGAGCGCGAGGAGCGATTGCGTCGTGCGCATCAGTGCCGCGCCTGCGCGGCGCGCTGCGGTGCGACGACGAGGCAGACGGCGATGAATGCGACCAATAGCGCCGACGCCGTGTAGCGGTCGAATGCGAGGCCGCCGGCGTCGAGCGGTTTGTCGAGCGCGTCGCCGAGCACTGCCCCGAGCGGGCGCGTCAGGATGAACGCCGCCCAGAAGAGCGCCGTGCGCGAGACGCGCGTCCAGTAGTACGCCGCCGCGAGCGCGGCGAGCAGCGCGCCGAACAACATTGCGCTGCCGCGATAGCCGAATCCGGCGTCGTCGGCGAACCAGTCGCCGAGCGCAGTACCCAGTGTTTGCGAGAACATGATCGTGATCCAGTAGAACGTCTCGGCCTTCGACGTCGTGACGCTGTCGATCGCGACGGTCCCAAGGGATAGGTACCAGGCGGCGAGCGATGCCGCGAGCAACGCCAACAATACAGTCGAGCCGCCGGCGTAGCCGATGCCGAGCGAGCGGTCCGCGAAATCGGCGAGGGTCGTACCCACCGTCGTCGTTGCGATGATCGTCAGCCAGTAGAGGGCAGGGCGAAACGACGCGGCGCGGATTTGCGCTGCGACCGCGACGACGAATACGGCGGCGAAGATCGCGGTTCCGGCCAAGTAGCCGAGATCGAGCGACATCGTCACCGCATCGCCGCCCGTCTCGCCGAGCGTCGTGGCGGCGATTTTCATGATCCAGAAGAGCAGCGTGACTTCGGGGACCTTGCTCGGTGCGCGTTCGGTCAATCGACTCCCCATGCATGATCCGGTCGAGACGCTCGGCAGTGACGCACGGCTTTGTAACTCCCTCGCGAATCCGTCTCAAGAGACCCGAGGCGTCGCACTACCGATCGTCGGACGCCGCCGCAATCATTTTGTCACGAAAGGCGTGTCGTCTGACGCCACGGCCCGACGTGCGAATCCGATGGATGCACGGTCCCATCGGGACAACCGGTCTGCCCGATCAGACTGGCGTCGGGCGATGAAACGCCGAATGATCGACCGCACTGAACGGTCGGCGTACAACTGCGTCGGACTCGTTTCGACTCCGGAGGATCGCGATCATGATTCCACGCTCGGTCAAAGCGCCGACGATTCCGATTCCGTTCCACCGGCTGCTGAAGATCGTCGCGATCGTCGATCCGGCAAACGCCCAGGCGAAGGAACTGATCGCACTGCTCGCGGCCGAAAACTACGAGATCGAGGTGCGGGAGACGTGCGAACGCGACGTGCACGAAGACGCGTCGGTCGGCGCCTATATCATCGCGGTCGACGGCGCGCGCGTCGAAGCGGCGAAGCAGCTCGCCACCGAGGTCCGCCGCCTCGGCTTCACGACCCCGCTGTGGGCGTTGGCCGACTCGCACCGGATTTCCGATCTCGCCGTGATCGGCGGCTTGGGCGAGGTCGAGGGGTACATCTATCTCGGCCAGCAGACGCCGGCGTTTTACGCGAAGCAGGTCGTCGCGAGCATCGTGCGCTACGGTTTGTCGCTGTTGCCGCCGTTCTTCGGCGGACTCATGGCGTACGACGCCGAGGCGAACATCGCCTTCGATTGTCCGGGGCACCAAGGCGGGCAGTTCTACAAGAAGTCGCCGGCCGGACAGCTGTTCTTCAAACATTTCGGCGAGAGCATCTTTCGCAACGACCTCTGCAACGCCGACGTCGATCTCGGCGACTTGCTCATTCACGAAGGCGCCGCGAACGAGGCGCAGAAGCATGCGGCGGTGGTCTTCGGCGCCGACCAGACGTACTTCGTGCTGAACGGCACGAGCACGTCGAACAAGGTCGTCACCGGGGCGGTGTTGAAGCGCGGCGATTTGGTGCTCTTCGACCGCAACAACCACAAGTCGCTGCACCAAGGCGCGCTGGTACAGGCGGGTGCCATTCCGATCTTCCAACCGACGGCGCGCAACCCGTTCGGCATGATCGGCGCGGTCGATTGGGATGCGTGGGACGAAACATCGTTGCGCGAGAAGATCCGCACGAACCCGCTCGTCAAAGACAAGGATGCGCACAAGAAAGAGCGGCCGTTCCGGCTCGCGTGCATTCAACTCGCGACGTACGACGGCACCGTCTACAACGTGAAGAAGGTGCTCGAGAAGATCGGACACCTCTGCGACTACGTGCTGTGGGACGAAGCGTGGATCGGCTACAACGCGTTCCATCCGCTGTTCACCGACCACAGCCCGATGCGGCTGAAGGATCTGCAGCCGACGATGGCGGGTCTCTTCTCGACGCAGTCGGTGCACAAGCAGCTCGCCGGCTTCTCGCAGGCGTCGCAGATCCACAAGCGCGACAACCACATCAAGGGGCAGCGCCGCTACGTCGAGCACAAGCGCTTCAACGAAGCGTTTCTGATCAACGCGTCGACGTCGCCGTTCTACCCGCTGTTCGCGTCGCTCGACGTCAACGCGAAGATCCACGAAGGCAAAGCGGGCGAGATGCTGTGGGACCGTTGCATCCGGCTCGGCATCGAAGCGCGCAAGAAGTTCCGCGAGTTCGGCCACTACTATCGACGCACGGCGCAGAACGCGGACGATCAATGGTTCTTCGATCCGTTCGTGCCGGATGTCGTGACGATCCGCAATTCGGCGCACACGAACGACGTCACGAACGCGCCGTGGGAGAGTCTCCCGACGGATGTACTCGCGCGCGAACAGCAGTGCTGGAACTTCCACCCGGAGAGTCGCTGGCACGGCTACGCCGGCTACTCCGAAGACTACGCGATGGTCGACCCCAACAAGTTGATGCTGGTGACGCCGGGCATCGAGCGAAAGACCGGGGAATACCTTCCGTACGGCGTGCCGGCGACGGTCGTCGCGAACTTCCTGCGCGAACAGC
>DASRZO010000518.1:0-2561 GCA_035686405.1 Pseudomonadales bacterium
CCGGCGTGCGCGTTCGCCACGGCTCCGGCAGCCACGGCCCGACGTAGGCCTCGCGCCGTACCTTGCGCGCGCGCAGCGCGTCGATGCACAGCCGCGCCATCGTCGTGCTGAGCCACGCGCCGGCGTCGTCGATCGTGCTCGTGGACTGCTGCGCGCGATGCCAGCGCACGTACGTTTCCTGGACCTGGTCTTCGGCCTCGGCGACGGTGCCGAGCATCCGGTAGCCGAGCCCGAGGAGGCGTGTGCGATGCGCTTCGAACTCGGCGAGCGCGGCCCCCGCCGGTTCTCTGCTCGCGTTCCCCGACGACATCACGCGGCCGCGCGCGCAGCGATCACGGATTCGCCGCCGACGCGCAAGCGCTCGCACGCGTGGGCGTGACCGAGCGCGCGCTTCATCGTGGGATAGATGCGCGTGCAGGCGATCGTGTAAGCGAGCGAGATCAGGCCCTTCTCGCCGAACCGCGCGAGCGCGGCGGTGCGCGCGGTATCGGTCGATTCATGCGCCAGTACCGCGTCGGCGAGGCGCATACCGATCAGCGCATCGGCCGACATCCGCGCTTCGTCGCGCGCGACGATCGCGCGCACTTGCGCGGCCTCCACGCCGGCTTCGAGCGCCATGTTGACGACGAGCTGCGCGCACGGCCCGCAATCTTCGAACCGAACCGCCGTGATGCGCGCCGCATAGAGCGCATCGAGCGACACGCCTTCGCGGTGGGTATTCATCGGCTGCGACAGCGCGAGCTTGGCGAATGCGCCGACCGACGTGTCGGCGATTTCGCGCATGTAGGTCGCGTCGTAGTCGTAACGCCGCTCGAACGAGCGGATCACGCGATGGAGGATCGAGCGAATCATCGTAGGTCTCCGCGAATGGCTCGGCAGTTAGACGGACGGCGCCTCGTGTTTGTGACAGGTCGTCTCGTGGCGCAACGCAGCGGCGGACTCGGGGCTCGAACACGATCGTACTCGGCAATTCGGTTCGGCTGCATCGGCGCGAAACCGTGGCCGGCGGATCGCGACGGATGCCTGCCCAGGCGATTCCGCGCGGATAACCGGGTACGATTCGCAGACCTTTTTCGGAGACCGTCATGACACGTGAAGCCTGGATCATCGAAGGCCTGCGTTCGCCGCGCGGCGGCGGCAAGCCCGGCGTCGGCAGCATGAGCCACATCCACCCGCAACGCATCCTCGCGCAGGTGTTGAACGCGCTGAAGGCCCGCGTCGGGTTCGACCCGAAGGACGTCGAAGACGTCGTGATGGGGACCGGTTCCGGCGTCGGCGACCACGCGATGGACATCGCGCGGATGTCGGTGCTCGACGCGGGTTGGCCGGTGACGACGCCCGGCGTCTCGCTGCATCGCTTCTGCGGTTCGGGCCAACAGGCGGTTACGGTCGCGGCGATGGGCATTCTCGCGGGCCACCAGGAGTGCGTGGTCGGCGGCGGCGTCGAATCGATGTCGCGCCCTGCGTCGCTGTCGGTCGACGGCTTCACCGCGAACAACGCGCATTTGTACGCGCAGTATCCGTTGGTGCCGCAAGGCATTTCGGCAGACTTGATCGCGACGCTCGAAGGCTTCACGCGCAAGGACGTCGACTCGCTCGGCGTGTCGAGCCAGGCGCGCGCCGAAGTGGCGATCAAGGAAGGCCGCTTCAAGCGCAGCGTCGTGCCGATCTACAACGACGACGGCTCGCTCGCGCTCGACCGCGACGAATATCCGCGCCCGGGCACCACACTGGAATCGTTGGCGGGACTCAAACCCGCGTTCGAGAAAATGGGCGCGATGGTGCCGCCGAACGACAAGCGCACGTTCGATCAAATTTGCAAAGCGGTGTATCCGCAGATCGACGGCGTCAACCACGTGCACCACGCCGGCAACTCGTCCGGTGTCGTCGACGGCGCGAGCGCGGTGTTGCTGACGTCGCCCGACTACGCGAAGGCGCACGGCTTGAAGCCGCGCGCGCGCATCGTGATGAGCGCGACCGCCGGTGCCGAACCGGTGATCATGCTGACCGCGCCGGCGCCCGCCGCGCAGATCTGCCTGAAGAAGGCCGGCATGTCGAAGAGCGACATCGACTTGTTCGAAGTGAACGAAGCCTTCGCAGCGGTGGTGCTGAAGTTCAAACGCGATTTCGGCATCGACGACGAGAAACTCAACGTCAACGGCGGCGCGATCGCGCTCGGTCATCCGATCGGCGCGACCGGCGGCATGTTGATTCAGACCGCGCTCGACGAACTCGAGCGCCGCGACAAGACGACCGCGTTGATCGCGATGTGCACCGGCGGCGGCATGGGCACGGCAACGATCATCGAGCGGATCTAGGCGGCGGCGTGCGCCGATCGCCGCGCCGGATCGGCCGAGCGCGGCGCACGCGCAGCGTTGGGGAAACCGTCGGGGCCGGCTCGCGCCGTCAGCGATGCGACGCCGGCGCGCGCCCCTCGATGTAGTCGTCGATCAGCTCGTGATAGCGGCGGATGCGCTTCTCCTGGTTCGACAGGTACACGCCTTCGAAGCCGCGCGAGCGGAAGCCGCGCTGCTGCGTGACGAACACGCGCACGTCGTCCT
>DASRZO010000519.1:0-3100 GCA_035686405.1 Pseudomonadales bacterium
TCAGTGGTGATGGAAACACGTCGTTCGCACGCTGGCAATGCGCGATAGCATCGGTCGCCCATCGCTCGCGGAGGTCGTCGTGCCGAATCTCACCTGCTGCATCACCTTCGACGTCGACGGCATGTCGAGTTGGATCGGCACCGGTCGCTCGAACAACCCAAGTGCGATTTCCCGCGGCGAGTTCACTGCGGTCGCGACACCGCGCGTGCTCGCACTGCTCGCGAAGTACGGCGTCACGGCCTCGTTCTGCGTGCCGGGCCACACGGCCTGCGCGTATCCGGGCCTCGTCCGCGACATTCGTGATCAACGCCACGAGATCGTTCATCACGGGTGGGTTCACGAGAATCCGGCGACGCTCGACGAAGACGGCGAACGTGCCGTGCTGCAGCGCGGCTTCGAAGCGCTCGAACGCGCGGCCGGTGTGCGCCCGATCGGCTATCGCTCGCCGGCGTGGGACTTCAGCCCGCGCACGGTCGATCTCCTGATCGAAGCGGGGTTCACGTACGACTCGAGCCTGATGGGCAACGACTTCGCGCCGTACTATGCGCGCAGCGGCGATCGCTGGTCGGTCGATGCACCCTATCAGTTCGGCCGGGTGACGGACCTCGTCGAATTGCCGGTGACGTGGGGACTCGACGACTTTCCGGCATTCGAGTTTTCGCCGCGCTTCAGCGAAGGCTATCGCGCGCCGTCGACGGTCGAGGAAATCTGGCGCGGCGATTTCGATTACGCGTTGCGGCACAGCGATGGCGGCATCTTCAACCTGACGCTCCATCCCGAAGTGATCGGCCGCGGTCATCGCATCACGATGCTCGAGCGCTTGCTCGATTACATGCGGGCGCAACCCGGCGTGCGCTTCGCCACCTTGGGCGACTACGCGACGCAATGGAAAGAACGCATGCCGCGAGACCGATGGGCCGCCGAACACCCCGACCTCGCGGGCACATGCGCAATCCGATCGCTGTGAGCAATTCGATCGACGTCTGAGGGCTCGGGAAGGGGGGCCGCTCGGACCCGCTGTTCTGGGGAGAGAAACAGGCGGGTCCTCGCGGAAACCTCGAGATCTCTGGGGAGGGAGATGGCTCTCGGTTCTGTCGAATGGGGCGATGGGGTAACGCCGTCATCCAACTGGTAGCCAGTCTCTCAGGGAGTTGTTTCGTCGTGATTTCCGCAGATGTATCGCAGTGCAACAAAGTGTTACGTCGAGTAGCACAGCACCGCGGAGGCCAGTCGCGACCGCTGCCGTCAACCGCTCGGACGTCGCTGAACTCGCACTGATCCCAGTGCCGTGGCCAAGGCTTTCGACGCCAACGGCGAGCCCGTACACTGCGGTCCCTTACCCCGACGGACACAGCACGTGGACTTCGAAGACACGCCAGCCGAAGCCGAGTTCCGCAAAGAAGTACGCGCGTTCCTCGACGCGCATGCGCCGCTGCGCACCGATCCGACCGATTCGGCATTCGCCGCCGGGCGCGAAGACGGCGAGGCGGTGGCGATCGCGAAGCAATGGCAGGCGACGCTCTTCGACAACGGCTGGGCGTGCCTCAGCTGGCCGAAAGAGTTCGGCGGACGCGGCGCAACCGCGATCGAACGCGTGATCTGGAGTCAGGAAGTGTCCCGCTATGTGACACCCGACGGCTTCTTCGTGATCGGTCAAGGCATGTGCGGGCCGACCCTGATGGCGTACGCAAGCGAAGAGCAGAAGCGCCACTACCTGCCCGCGCTCGCCCGCGGCGACGACATCTGGTGTCAGCTCTTCAGCGAGCCGGTCGCGGGCTCGGACCTCGCGGGTATCAAGACGCGCGCCGAACGCGTCGGCGACGATTGGGTGTTGAACGGCCAGAAGATCTGGACCAGCGGCGCGCACTACTCGGACTTCGGCATCATCATCACGCGCACCGATCCGAACGTGCCGAAGCACAAAGGGCTCACGATGTTCTTCATCGACATGAAAAGCCCCGGCATCGAGATCCGTCCGATCAAACAAATCAACGGCGATCGCGCCTTCAACGAAGTGTTCTTCAGCGACGTGCGCGTGCCGGACGCGCAGCGCCTCGGTGCCGTCGGTCAAGGCTGGCAAGTGTCGCTCGTGACGTTGATGAACGAGCGACTCGCGGTCGGCGGCAGCCTCGCGACCAACATCGACCCGATACTCGAACTCGCCGAACTGATGAAGCTCGACGGCAAACGCGCGATCGACAACGCTGCGGTGCGCGAAAAGATCGCGACCTGGTACGCGCAACTCGCGGGTCTGAAATACACGGGATTCCGCATGGTGTCGGCGCTGTCGCGCGGCGCAACGCCGGGACCGGAAGCGTCGATCAGCAAGGTCGTGGTCGCGCGGATGAACCAAGACATGGCGAACTTCGCGCTCGATCTGCAGAGCCACGGCGGCATCCTCGATTCGTCCGATTTGTCGGCGATGCACAACCAGTTCCAGCGGCAATTCATGCGCTCGCCGGCGAACCGCATCGAAGGCGGCTCAGACGAAATCCTGCGCAATATCATTGCCGAACGCGTGCTCGGCTTGCCGGCCGACATCCGCGTCGACAAGGACGTGCCGTTCAAGGACGTCGCAAAGAACTGACGCATCGACCACCGGCCGTCGCGACGCGCCGATCGCGGCGGCGCGAATGCGTGCATAGCGCACAGTTCGCGCGCCGCCGCCGGCATTCTGTGAAACGATCCCGCGAATACCCCGCTCGTCGCCCGTACCGTTCCGGCAAACGTCTGGAATACGGCCATGGCCACAGCATTCTCGCGTCTCGATTTACTCGTGCGCTTCGCCGCGGTCTCGGCGTGTCTCGCCGTCGTCGGTTGCGCCTCGAAGACATTGTCAGAGAGTCAGTGCAAGGCGAACGATTGGTACACGGTCGGGTACGCCGACGGCAGCCGCGGCTTCGATCAGTCGCGCTTGTTGCAACACGACGACGCGTGCGGCGAACACGGCGTCGTGCCCGATCGCGCGCAATACGCCGCGGGTTGGCGCGACGGCATCGATCACTATTGCACGCCGGAAAACGGCTTTGATCTCGGCCAGAGCGGCGACACGTATCGGCGCATCTGTCCCGCGAACCTGGAGGAGCCGTTCCACACCGCA
>DASRZO010000520.1:0-6747 GCA_035686405.1 Pseudomonadales bacterium
CACGAGCACATCGAAGATTCGTGCGACCTCCCCGGCAGCTTCTTCAAGCCGCGCGCGGACTACCTGCTGCGCGTACACGGCGACAGCATGATCAACGTCGGCATTCTCGATGGCGACCTGCTCGCGGTGCACAAAGCCGACGATGCGCGCGACGGCGAGATCGTCGTGGCGCGCATCGACGACGAAGTGACGGTGAAGCGGCTGAAGCGCGGCCGCGCGCGCAGTCGCCTGACGTTGCTACCGGAAAACGATGCCTACGATCCGATCGAAGTCGATCTCGAGCACCAAGCCTTCGCGATCGAAGGCATCAGCGTCGGTGTGATCCGCCGGGGCTGATCAACTCTCGGCGCGTTTACGCGCGCCGCGCACGGTCGACGACTTGCGCGGTTGGCGCTCGGGCAGCGGCTTGTCGGACTTCGCGTCGTCGCCGCCCGCTTCTTCGACCCACTTGCCGTTGCGATAGACCGCTCGCCAACCGGTCGCCTTACCGTCGACTTCGCTCGCGACGAATTGCTCCCGCGATTTGCGGCTGAACTTGACGACCGCCGGACGCCCGGCGGGATCGGTCTCCGGTGCATCGAGCAGGTAGTGATGCTTCGGATCGAGCTCGGCGCGATGCGGCTTCAACTCCGCGATCGTCGGCGCCCGCGTCTCGCGATGCTTCGGGAACTGGCTCGCGGCCAGGAAGATGCCTGAGGCTCCGTCGCGCAACACGTAGTGGTCGTCGACCTTCACGCAGCGCAACTCGGGCATCGGCACGGGCGGCGACTTCGGCGGCGCCGCTTCGCCGTTGCGCAAGAGTTTTCGCGTGTTCTTGCAGTTCGTGTTCGTGCAGCCGAAATACTTACCGAAACGGCCCGACTTCAACTGCATGTCGGCGCCGCATTTGTCGCATTCGATGACCGGCCCGTCGTAGCCCTTCAACCGGAACTCGCCGCTCTCGACGGCGAAGCCGGGACAATCCGGATTGTTGCCGCACACGTGCAGCTTGCGCTTCTCGTCGACCAAGTAGCTGTCCATCGGCGTGCCGTCGACCGGGCATTTGTGCTTCGCACGCAGCAGACGCGACTCGCCTTCGGAGTCGGCTTCGACGTCGACCACTTCGTCGCCCGGAATCAAGTTCAACGTGTGCGTGCAACGCTCCTTCGGCGGCAGCGCATAACCGGAACAGCCGAGAAACACGCCGGTGCTGCCGGTGCGGATCTGCATCATCCGCCCGCACACGCTGCACGGGATGTCGGTGTCGGTCGGCAGGTTCGGACGCATGCCGCCGGTCGTCGCCTCCGCGCGCGTCAACTTGCCGGAAAAGTCCTTATAAAAGGTATCGAGAACGTCGCGCCACGGGACTTCCCCTTCGGCAATCTGGTCGAGTTCGCCCTCGAGCTTCGCCGTGAAGCCGAAATCGAGCAGATTGTCGAAGTTCTCCACCAGCCGGTCGGTGACGAGTTCGCCGATTTTCTCCGCATGAAACCGTCGCGCACGCAGCGTCACATAGCCGCGATCTTGAATCGTCGAAATGATCGTCGCGTACGTCGACGGTCGGCCGATCCCGCGTTTCTCCAATTCGCGTACGAGGCTCGCTTCGCCGTAACGCGGCGGCGGCTTCGTGAAATGCTGAACCGGTTCGATCTGTACGACTCCGAGCGTCTCGCCCGCGGCGAAGTCGGGCAGCGTCCGATCTTCTTCTTTGCGCGCGACCGTCGGCAGGACCTTCGTATAGCCGTCGAAGCGCAAGATGCGGCCGCGGATGCGCGCTTCGAAGTCGCCCGCAATCGCGGTGACCGTCGTGCTCGTGTATTCGGCCGGCGGCATCTGACACGCGACGAACTGGCGCCAGATCAACTCGTACAGACGCACCGCGTCGTCTTCCATGCCGGTCAGCATCCGCGCCAGCGTGCCGACGTTGGATGGACGGATCGCCTCGTGCGCTTCCTGCGCCGCTTCTTTGCTCGCGTACGTATTCGGCTGCTCGGGCAAATATTGTTTGCCGAACTGCTTCTCGATGTACTCGCGAGCGGCGCCGATCGCGTCGCTCGACAAATTCGTCGAGTCGGTACGCATGTACGTGATGTAGCCGGCTTCGTAGAGCCGTTGGGCCATCGTCATCGTCTTCTTGACGCTGAACGACAGCCGCGTACTCGCCGCCTGCTGCAGCGTCGAGGTGATGAACGGGGCGTTCGGCCGCGTCGTTGTCGGCCGATCTTCGCGCGACTGCACGACGAACGGTTTGCCGCGCAGCCGCGCCATCGCTTCGTCCGATTGCGCCTGCGACGTCGGGCGATAGTTCTCGCCGCGATCTTTCGCGACTTGGAAGCGGTACGCCTCGGGGTCGCCGCCGCGCGTCGCGTCGATGAACGCTTCCCAATACTCTTCCGGCACGAAGGCGCGAATCTCGCGTTCGCGTTCGACGATCAACCGCACCGCCACCGACTGCACCCGGCCCGCCGATAAACCGCGCGCAACCTTTGCCCACAAGAGCGGCGACACTTCGAAGCCGACGACGCGGTCGAGGAAGCGGCGCGCTTGCTGTGCGCTGACGCGATTCGCGTCGATCGTCGTCGGTTTCGCGAATGCCTCTTGAATCGCTTTGCGCGTGATCTCGTTGAACACGACGCGACGGTATCGGTCGGGGTCGCCGCCGATCGTCTCCTTCAAATGCCACGCGATCGCTTCGCCCTCGCGGTCGAGGTCGGTCGCTAGATAGATCTGATCGGATTTCTCGGCGAGTCGCTTCAGTTCGTCGACGATCTTTTCTTTACCGGGAAGGATCTCGTACGTCGCGCGCCAGTCGTGCTCGGGATCGACGCCCATGCGCCGAACCAGTTGTGTGCGTGCGCGCTTCTTGCGATAGGCGTCCTTCGCCTTGGCCGACAGCTTGCGCGTCTTCGCGGCTTCCTTCGCGCGCGCCTTCGGATCGCTCGCCTTACCGCCGGTCGGCAAATCACGGATGTGACCGACGCTCGATTTGACGATGTAATCCTTGCCGAGATACCGATTGATGGTACGCGCCTTGGCGGGCGACTCGACGATGACCAACGATCGGGCCATGTTCCTCCAACGAAATTCGCGAACCTGCCTTTCGCGAAAGGCGCCATGTATACGCGGTCCTTTTCCGGACTGTCAACTTGAGCGACGGAAAACGTGCGCGTTGAGGGGTGACGATCGCGCGCTGCTTCAGCGGTCCTCGTCTTCTGCTTCGGCGGTTGCGCGTTCGTGCGCAAGCTTTTGAATTTCCGCGAGCTTGTTCAGCAAATCGGCAAGGCGATCGACGCTCGATTCGGCGTGTTCCGCAGCGACGCGTTCGCGCCACCAACAGATCGTCTCGCGCGCATCGGCTGCGCACGCAAGCGCGTCCGCGGGCAACTCGCGGACGACGGCGGCCACTTCTTGCCAATAGTTCGCGTCTTCGACCCGCGGCGAATCCCATTGCCAACCGTCGAGCGGGTCCGTGGCATCGCGACGGCGCAGCAATTTCCACTGCGGCGCCGCGCGCGCTTCGCGGTGCATAGCGAGGTGATACGCAGCGCACGATATCGTCGGCTCGACGCGTTTGCCGCCTGCGGTGACGCGCGCCGTCGCATCCGCGTCGAGGTCGGGCAACCGCGTGATCTCGACGTGTATGCCGCGCGCACGCGCGCGTGCGCGCATCGCCGCGAGGCGTCGATCGGTGCGCGACGGCAGCAGCCACAAGATCGGCCCGAATGCCGCAAGCAGCACCAACACGATCACGATCCAGCTCAAGCTTCACTCCCGTGGCGGCAGTTGTTCGTCGCAAGCGTTGTGTTGTATGGTCGCGCGAAATTCGGCCGGCGGACAATCATGGGTGCATACCGACGTATCCTGTTAGCGGTAGACCTCACTGAAGAATCCCAGCGCGTCGCCGACCGTGCAGCGGCGATCGCAAAACGCTTCGACGCCGAACTGCACATCATTCACGTCATCGAACCGCTGAGCCTCGCATACGGCGGCGACATTCCGATGGATCTGTCGTCAGTGCAAGAGCAAATCCACGCCCAGGCGAAATCGCATTTGGCGGAGTTTGCGAGTTCGATCGGTGTCTCGCCCGATCACCGTTATTTGATCTTCGGGCGCCCCGAATCCGAGATTCACCGTGTTGCCAAGGAAAAGTCGGCAGATTTGGTGGTCGTCGGCAGCCATGGACGGCACGGACTTTCGTTGTTGCTCGGTTCCACCGCCAACGGCGTGCTGCATGGGTCGCCGATCGACGTACTCGCAGTGCGCGTCGGCAGCGACGCCCCGAAAGACTAAGCGTCCGATGCTCGATCGATCCTACGTTGCGCAGAGCGCGCGATGGCTCGTAGCGTTTGTGTGGGCGTGCTGCGCGCACGTCGCGCTCGCCGACACCGCAATGCCGATCGCGCAACAGCGTCAGCTGTACATCCAAGCACTCGAGGACGCCGACGCCGGCCGCATCGACGCGTTTCGAGCCGCGATGGCGCAACTCGTCGACTATCCGCTGTATCCGTATCTCGACTACCAAGATCATCGGCGCCGCCTGACACAGCTGTCGGGAGAAGACGTCATCGCGTTCGGCGAGCGCTGGAACGATTCGCCGCTCGCCGGCCGTCTCTTCCAGGATTGGTTGGACGACCTCTCCGATCGCAATGCATGGCCGCAATTCATCGAGTACTACCCGCGCTACGCGGAAAAATACAAGCCGACCAACGACGCCGAACGCCAATGCACGTACCTGCGTGCGCTCGATCGTGCGGGCCATCGCACCGAAGCGATGGATCAAGTGCGGCCGCTGTGGATGGTCGGCACGACGCAACCGAAAGCGTGCGATCCGCTGTTTGCCGTGTGGATACAACGCGGCAACGTCAACAACGGCATGGTGTGGGAACGGCTGACGCTCGCAGTGCAGGCGCGTTCGTGGGACCTCGCACGCAATCTGGCGGGCCTGCTCAGCGCGGAATTGAAGCCCAAGGGCGAACTGTTCTATCGCGTCGCGCGCGACCCATCGTTGGTGCGCGATACGAGCCGCTTCGTCAGCGACGACGAAGCGACGCGCGCGATCGTCGCGCACGGCGTGAAGCGTCTTGCGGTGTCCGATCCCGACGGCGCAGCCGCCGCGTGGGCCGTCTATCGCAACTCGCTGAAGTTCGATGCCGGCGACGTGCGCTCGATTTCGCAGGACGTGACGATCGGACTCGCGCGACGCGGCATCATCGACCCGAACGCGGACCTTGCGCCAACGCCCGACGGCCGCCACGAGAAGGTCGCCGAAGCGCTGATTCTCGCATCGCTGAACAACAAGAATTGGTCGTGTGTCATTGCGTTGATCGACGGCCTGGACGCGAGCGATCGCAGTACGGAACGCTGGCGCTATTGGCTCGGCCGGGCCCAACGAGCGCTCTCGGTCGCACCGCCGAATACGACGGACTCCGCTTCCGACTGTCCCGCACAGGCAACGCGCACGCCGACGCTTGCCTCGGTCGACCCGCCGGCTGCCGCGAACGCGGCGACGCCGGCCGACGCCACGCATACCGACGGGGCACCGGCGCAAGCCGCCGCTGCCGCCGATGTCGATCCCTGGAACGCCATCGCGACGCAGCGCCAGTACTACGGATTCCTCGCCGCCGACGCGCTCGGCACGCCGCCGGCGTTGAACCATCAATCGAGTCGTCCCGAGCAGGCGCAGATCGACGCGCTGTTGCAGCGACCTGCGATGCAGCGCATCACCGAACTCTACGCGCTCGGCGACCGCACCGACGCGCGCCGCGAGTGGACGTTCCTCGCGCCGCGACTCGATCCGCAGACGAGACTCGTCGCGCCGTACGTGCTCGCCGATCTCGGCTGGCTGGACGTGAGCATCATCGCCGCCGGCAAGATTCCGGAGTTGAAAGACGATCTGACCCTGCGCTTCCCGTCGCCCTATACGCCGACGTTCGCGAAAGAAAGCAAAGCGACGGCGATTCCGATCGGCTTTCTGTACGGTATCGCACGTCAAGAGAGCGCGTTCGGGCCTACCGCGCGCTCGCCCGTCGGCGCGCTGGGCTTGATGCAATTGATGCCGGCGACGGCGGCCGCGACGGCGCGCTCCATCGGTGAACCGATTCCCGCGACATCCGCGTTGTTCGAGCCGGACGTCAACGTGCACATCGCAAGCCGCCACCTCGTGGAACTGTTGGAGCGCTACGACGGCAATCGCGTACTCGCCGCAGCGGCGTACAACGCCGGCGCGAACCGGGTCGACCGTTGGTTGCGCGACCGCCCTGCGCGGCCGGCGGACATCTGGATCGAGTCGATCCCGTTCGCCGAGACGCGCGACTACGTGCAGAACGTCATGGCGTTCGCGTACATCTACGGTCAACGCCTCGGACACCCGACCCGCTTCCTCGACTCCGACGAACGTTGAACCCGACGCGCGCGCGATGATCGACATCGGCGCCAATCTGACGAACCGCGCATTTGCCGACGATCTCGACCCAGTGCTCGAACGCGCCTGGTCGAGCGGTGTCGATCACATCGTGATCACCGGCACCGACGTCGAGTCGAGCGCGCGCGCGATCGAATTGTGTGCGCGCCACCCGGCGCGCCTCTTCTGCACCGTCGGCGTTCACCCGCACGATGCCGCCACCGTGGCCACCGGTTGGGTCGATGCACTCGAACGCGCGTCGCACGCCGCTTGTGTCCGCGCGATCGGCGAATGCGGACTCGACTTCAACCGCAACTACTCGCCGCACGACGTGCAGCGGCGCGTGTTCGACGCGCAACTCGAGCTCG
>DASRZO010000521.1:0-19390 GCA_035686405.1 Pseudomonadales bacterium
CATGCCCACCCCAGTCCGAACCCACGTAGCCAGTACAGCGAGCGAGGTTTCGCCATGAGCGAACAGCAGAGCATTCACACGCACGGTTTGTCCGGCAACGCGCCCGGCAAGATGCCGTTCCAGAAATACCGCGCGTTCACGCCGATCAATCTGCCCGATCGGCAATGGCCGAACCGCGTGATCACCCGAGCACCGCGCTGGTGCAGCGTCGATCTACGCGACGGCAACCAGGCGCTCGTCGACCCGATGAACGTCGACGAGAAACTCCGGATGTGGGATCTGCTGCTCGAAGTCGGGTTCGCGGAAATCGAAGTCGGTTTTCCGGCGGCGTCGCAACCGGACTTCGACTTCATCCGCCGCATCATCGACGAAGACCGCATTCCGCCGCACGTCACGATCCAGGTGTTGTGCCAGGCGCGCGAGGAGTTGATTCAGCGCACCGTCGAATCGTTGCAAGGCGCGCCGAACGCGATCTTCCACTTGTACAACTCGACGTCGACGTTGCAGCGGCGCGTGGTGTTCAACATGGATCGCAAGG
Source organism: Pseudomonadales bacterium (assembly GCA_035686405.1). Lineage (GTDB taxonomy): Bacteria > Pseudomonadota > Gammaproteobacteria > Pseudomonadales > Azotimanducaceae > DATJGR01. Next base: position 539 of record DASRZO010000521.1, read on the forward strand.
GCATCGTCGATCTCGCGGTGCAGGGCACGCGCATGGTCAAGAACGGTTTACGCGCGCTGCACGGTACGAACGTCACGTTCGAGTATTCGCCGGAGAGCTTCACCGGCACCGAACTCGATTTCGCGGTCGAGATCTGCACGGCGGTCGTCGACGAATGGGGCGCGACGCCGGAGAAGCCGGTGATCATCAATCTGCCGTCGACGGTCGAAATGGCGACGCCGAACGTCTACGCCGACCAGATCGAGTGGTTCATCCGCAACTTTCCGCGCCGCGATCGCGTCGTCGTCAGTCTGCACACCCACAACGATCGCGGGACCGGCATCGCGGCGACCGAACTCGCATTGATGGCCGGCGCCGAGCGCGTCGAAGGGACGCTCTTCGGTAACGGCGAGCGCACCGGTAACTGCGACGTCGTGACGATGGCGATGAACATGTTCTCGCAAGGCGTCGATCCGGAGCTCGACTTCCGGCGCATGAAGCACGTCAAGGAAACAGTCGAAGCGATCAACAAGCTGCCTGTGCACGAACGGCACCCGTATGCCGGCGAACTCGTCTTCACCGCGTTCTCCGGTTCGCACCAGGATGCGATCCGCAAAGGCATGGCGCGCGTCGATGCGGACCGTTGGGAGGTGCCGTATCTGCCGATCGACCCGAGCGACGTCGGCTCGTCGTACAAGGAAACCGTTCGCGTCAACAGCCAATCGGGGAAAGGCGGCGTCGGGTTCATCCTCGAGGAATACTTCGGTATCAGTTTGCCGAAGGAGATGCTGGCGGAGTTCAGCAAACACGTGCAGGCGCTGACGGAACGGCTCGACCGCGAGGTGAAGCCGGACGAGATTCTGGCGACGTTGATCGAGGTGTACGCGGGCGAACAGGGTCCGTACCGCTTGGTCGACTACGATCTTCAACACGGCGCGGGCGGGGCACAACGCTGCGTTGCGCGCGTCGAAGCGGCGGAGCAAGTCATGACGATCGCCGGCGAAGGGTCGGGACCGATCGAAGCGTTCGTCAACGGCATCGTCGAGGTGCTGAACGAACCGCTGAACATCATCGACTATCACGAGCACGCGATGTCGACGGGCAAGGACGCGCGCGCGATCTGTCTGCTGGCGATCGACAACGGCGCCGAGGGGCGGATCTACGGGATCGGTGTGTCGGCGAACACGATCACGGCCTCGCTGACCGCGATCGTGTCGGCGATGAACCGACGTTGGGCGGATCGCTGAGTCCGCGTTCGACGCGCGCGCCGATGGAAAAGACACCGTGATCGATGCGCTCGCTGATCGAAGCGGCGTGCGCCTTCAATCGGACAGCACTTCGATTCTGACGTTGGTGACCATGTTGTCTTTGATCTGCAGCGTCTCGATCAGGTAATCGCCGATTCGAATGCACAGGTTCGATTCGGGAATGAACTCGAGATGCTCGAGGATCAAGCCGTTCATCGTGCGCGGCCCTTCGGTGGGCAAGTGCCAGCCGAGCGCGCGGTTGACGTCGCGGATGAGCGCGGTGCCGTCGATGTAGTACGAACCGTCGCTCTGCGGATGGATCTCGGGCATGTTGGCGGCGAAGTCGGTCGTGAATTCGCCGACGATCTCCTCGAGGATGTCTTCGAGCGCGACGATCCCTTGAACGTCGCCGTATTCGTCGACGACGAGCGCGAGCCGGCGCTTCTGCTTCTGGAAATTGAAGAGCTGAGTGTGCAGCGGCGTGCCTTTGGGCACGAAATACGGCTCGCGCGTCAGCTGCAGCAGATCGGCTTTCGAAAACGAGCCTTGTTCGATGAAGCGCACGGTCCGGCGTAGATGCAGGATGCCGATGACGTTGTTGATGTTCTCTTTGTACACGGGCAAGCGTGTGTGCTGGCTCGACGCGATCTGCACGACGATGTCGGCGATCGAGTCGTCGATGTCGATCCCAACGATCTCGCTACGTGGCACCATGATGTCGTCGACGGTGACCGTTTCGAGGTCGACGACGCGCAGCAGCATGTCTTGCCGCCGTTTCGGAATGTGCGCGCCGTCGCGCAGCATCGTGCGCAACTCGTCCATGTTGAGTCGGCCTTCGGGCGCGACCTCGTGCTCGCGGATGAACGGCTTCAACACGAAGTTGCTCGCGCCGTTGATGAGCCACACGAACGGATATGCGAGTTTCAGCAGCGGCGCGAGCACATATGCCGACGGAAACGCGATCTGCTCGGGGTTGTGCGCGGCGATCGTCTTCGGCGCGACTTCGGCGAGGATCAAGAAGACGAGCGTGAATAGGAACGGTGCGGCCGCGAGCCCGGCGTCGCCGAACACGCGGTAGCCGATCAGCGCGGCCGCCGTCGCCGCGATGTTGTTCACGAGGCTGTTGCCGAGCAATACGACGCCGAGCAATCGGTCCGGTCGACGCAGCAGGCGATACGCCTTGCGCGCGCCGTTGTGTCCCTCTTGGACGAGGTGCTGCAGCCGAAAACGGTTGAGCGCCATCATCGCGGTCTCGGAACCGGCGAAGAACGCAGAGAGCAGCGCGAGAATTCCGATCGCCCAAAGCAGCGTCGAAAGCTCGAACTCGGGGTCGTCCATCAGTGTCGTCCGAGCAAGATCTCGAGGACGAACTTACTACCAAAATAGGCGAATAGAAGGAGCGTGAAGCCGACCAACGTGGTGGTGGTCGCGATGGTGCTACGCCAACCGAACGCGTATCGCCCCGCGAGCAACACCGCGAAGATCACCCACGACGCGCTCGCGAGAATGGTGTGGTACACGACCGACTGCGCAAACATGTCGGTCAGAAACAGAAAGCCGCTGCCGATCGACAACGTCAGCGTGACGAGGCCGACCCACAATAGCTGGAACAGAAGGGTCTCCATCGTTTGCAGCGGCGGCAGCATGCGCGAGAAGCCCATTGCGCCGCTCTTTTGGCGCAACGAATGCTCCTGAAACGCGAGGATGATCGACTGGCCGGTCGCCATCGCGAGCACCGTGTACGCGAGAATCGAGATCAACACGTGAGCGAGCAGGCCGTTGCCGAATTCGCTGCTCGGCATGATCAAACCGCTCGAAAACGTCGAGGCCGCGACGGTGAGTGCGCCGAGCGGCAAGACCATCACGAACAGGTTCTCGAGCGGTTGCCACAGCGAGCCGACGTAGACGAACAGCACCAGCGTGAAACCGATCAGCGACGCGACCGACAAGATGCCGATGTTGATGCCGCCCGGCTGGTGCAGCACCAGATATGCCGTCAATGCGTGCAGCGCTACACCCGGCCCGGTCAACCACAACAGACGGCGGCGTCGCACCGGCGTTTTGCGCACGAGCGCGTCGATCAGGGTGTACGCGCCGATCAGGTAGAACGCTGCTGCGGCGAGACCCGGATACACGGGATTCATGGATATCGGATGACGCAGGCTTTCGCGAGAGTCCGGCGAGTTTGACAGATGCGCCTACGATTTCAAATTGCACGGGTAAGCGCACGCGATGCTTCCGATATAATCGCGCCTTCGCCCGATCGAGCCCGTGCAACATGTTCGAGAATTTGTCTGAGCGGCTGACGCGAACCCTGCGTTCGGTCGCCGGTCGCGCGCGTCTCAGCGACGAGAACATCAGCGAAGCGTTGCGCGACGTGCGCACGGCGTTGCTCGAAGCGGACGTCGCGCTGAACGTCGTCAAAGACTTCGTCGAGCGCGTACGCGTCGGTGCGCTCGGTCAGGAGGTGGCGCAGAGCCTCACGCCGGGTCAGGCGTTCGTGAAGCTCGTGCACGACGAACTGGTCGGCTTGATGGGGGCCGCCAACGACGAACTCGATCTGTCGGCAGCACCGCCGGCGATCGTGTTGATGGCCGGCCTGCAAGGCGTGGGTAAGACGACGACCGTCGCGAAGCTCGCACGGCTGCTGCGCGAACGGCAACGCAAGAAGGTCGCGGTCGTCAGCACCGACGTCTACCGGCCGGCGGCAATCGACCAACTGCAAACGCTCGCCGCTGAAGTCGGCGCGGAGTTCATTCCGAGCTCGCCGACCGAGGACCCGATCGCGATCGCCCAGCGTGCGATCGCGCACGCGCGCACGCGCTTCGCCGACGTGCTGATCATCGATACCGCCGGGCGTCTCGCGGTCGACGACGAGATGATGGCGGAAATTCGCGCGCTGCACGCGGCGGTGCATCCGGTCGAGACGCTGTTCGTCATCGACGCGATGACCGGTCAAGACGCCGCGACGACGGCGAAGGCATTCAACGACGCGTTGCCGCTGACCGGCGTGATCCTCGCGAAAGTCGACGGCGACGCGCGCGGCGGAGCGGCGTTGTCGGTGCGCGCGATCACCGGCAAGCCGATCAAGTTCCTCGGCGTCGGCGAGAAGGTCGATGCGCTCGAGCCGTTCCATCCGGATCGGATCGCGTCGCGGATCCTCGGCATGGGCGACGTCCTGACGCTGATCGAAGAGGCGGAGCGCAAGGTCGACAAGGACAAGGCAGAACGCCTGGCCCGCAAGATCCAGAAAGGCGAGCGCTTCGACCTCGAGGACTTCCGCGACCAGTTGCGCCAGATGGAGAACATGGGGGGCGTCGCGAACATGCTCGAAAAGCTGCCCGGCATGGGCCAGCTGCCGCAGGCGGCGCAATCACAGCTCGGCGACGGGCTGTTCAAACAGATGGGCGTCATCATCGATTCGATGACGCGCCACGAGCGGCGCTTCCCCGACATCATCAACGGCTCGCGCAAGCGCAGGATCGCAACCGGCAGCGGTACGCAGATCCACGACGTGAACCGTCTGCTCAAGCAGCACAAGCAAATGCAGAAGATGATGAAGAAGGTCACCAAGAAAGGCGGCATGCAGAAAATGATGCGCCAGGTGTCTGCATTAAAAGGTGCAGCGAACCGGGGGCCGAGGCGCTGAAATAGGCCTTCTCGGCCGATTTGCACCTCGGGCGCATTTCAGTAGAATACCGCGCCTTTCGGACAGGGCATTTGCATGGTCATCATTCGGTTAGCCCGACACGGCACGCGCAATGCGCCGTTCTATCACCTGACGGTGGCGGATCGGGCGAATCGTCGTGACGGTCGCCACATCGAGCGCGTCGGTTTTTACAATCCGCTCGCGCGCGGCAAGTCGGAGAGTCTGCGCGTCGACCTCGACCGCATCGACTACTGGCTGTCGGTCGGGGCGATTCCGTCGGAACGTGTCGGCAATCTGATCAAGCACGCACGCGCGGCAGCGAAGGCCGACGCGAAGGCCGCGCCTGCCGCCTGATCGGGCGGGCCGTCCCCATGGTCGTGGTCGGCCGCTTCGGCCCGCCGTTCGGCATCAAAGGTTGGTTGAACGTGATCTCCTACACCGACCCCTCAACCAATCTGGTGGACTACCGGCCGTGGTTCGTCGAGCGGAGCGGCGCCTGGGATGAACTCTCGGTCGAGGAGATCAAGCCGCACCGCAACGGCTTCATCGTGCAGATCGGCGGCATCGACGACCGCGACGCGGCGGCGCGGTTCTCGGGACGCTCGATCGCCGTGGCGGACAGTACGTTGCCGGCGACGGCGCCCGACGAATTCTATTGGAAGGATCTGATCGGCCTGACGGTCGAAGACGGGCGCGGCACCGTGCTCGGCGAAGTCAGCGGATTGATCGAGACCGGCGCCAACGACGTGTTGGTGGTGCGTTCGGCGACCGGCGAAGAGTTGATTCCGTTCGTCGATCGATTCATTACGACGGTAGACCTCGCGAATCGACGGCTGATCGTCGATTGGGCGGTCGGCGGGTAGCGTGCGATGTGGGTCGGTATCGTCAGCCTGTTTCCGGCGATGTTTCGGATGCTCTCCGACGAAGGCGTCGTCGCCCGCGCGATCGGCAACGGCGCGCTGACGCTCGATTTCGAGAATCCGCGCGACCACACGACGGATCGGCACGCGACGGTCGACGATCGCCCGTACGGCGGCGGACCCGGCATGGTCATGAAGGCGGCACCGCTCGAGGCCGCGATCGCTGCGTTGAAAGCGCGCGCCGCCGGTACGGTGCGAACGGTATACGTATCGCCGCAAGGCGAGCGCCTGTCGCAGGCGAAGGTCGAAGCGCTCGCGCGGGAACCGCGCCTCGTATTCGTCGCGGGTCGCTATGAAGGGATCGACGAGCGCGTGGCCCAGACATGCGTGGACGAGCAGATCTCGCTCGGCGATTTCGTGCTGACGGGGGGCGAGTTGCCCGTGATGGTGGTGATCGATGCAGTCGCGCGCTATCTTCCCGGTACCCTCGGGAATGCGGAATCGATCGAAGCGGAGTCGTTTCGACATGGGTTGCTCGACTGGGCGCACTACACGCGTCCGGAGATCGAGTCGGGCCGGGCGGTACCAACGGAACTGTTGGGTGGCGACCATGCGGCCATTCGTCGCTACCGGTTGCGCGATGCGCTGGGACGAACATACGAGCGTCGTCCGGACATGTTGGCGCGACGCGCGTTGTCGGCCGAGGAGCGCGAGTTGCTCGGCGAATATTTGAATCGATCCGGCGCGCGCTTGGCCGGTCAATTGCGTTAACGGAGTGGGAAATCATGCGTAGAAACAAAATCATCGAGAGCATCGAGAACGAACAGATGAAGAAGGACGTACCGGATTTCTATCCGGGCGACACCGTGATCGTGCAGGTGCGCGTGGCCGAAGGCGGACGTGACCGCAACCAAGCGTTCGAAGGTGTCGTGATCGGCAAGCGCAACCGCGGTCTCAATTCGTCGTTCACCGTACGCAAGATCTCGCACGGCGTCGGCGTCGAGCGCTCGTTCCAGACGCACAGCCCGGCCATTGCCGCGATCGAAGTGAAGCGCCGCGGCGACGTTCGCCAGGCGAAGCTGTACTACCTGCGTGGGTTGTCGGGTCGCGCAGCGCGTATTCGCGAGAAGGTCTAAAAAAACCCAGCTTGCTTAGGCGGCGGGACCAAGGGGGGAGGGGTTTCCGCCTAGCAAGCTGGTTGTTCCAGAAACTCTGGAAGCAGTCCCGAAGCGTCAGGGGAGAGAGGTCTGTCGCTCCGTGCGTCGGCGTGCTGAGAGGGGACGTCTCGTTACTGCACGCTGAAGCCACACGAGACAATGCAGTCGGCGTGCCAGGTTGTTCGGGCCCGATTCGACCCTTTCCGAATCAGTAACTTACCTTCTTAAGCTCCATTTACCTTGCAATCCGGCACGGGCGGCGTATTAGGTAAGATTGGAACCTGGCCCGTCACCTATCGCCGCATTTTGACCGTGAGCAGCGTCGCATTGATCGATCAACACCTCGACGAGTTGTGGCTCGGGCGAGCGCTTGCGGCGAACACCCTCGCGGCCTATCGACGCGACCTCGAGAGCTTCGCCAAATGGCTGGAGCCGCGCGGCCTCGACGAAGCTCGAACGAGCGACGTGCTGGAATATCTAGGTCACCGTCATGCACGCGGATTCCATGCGCGCTCGACTGCGCGATTGGTGTCGTGTCTGCGCGGGTTCTATCGCGCGCTGGCCGAGCGCGGCGTGGTGAAGAAGGATCCGACGGCACAACTCGAACATCCGAAGCTCGGGCGTCCATTGCCGAAGGGGTTGTCCGAAACCGACGTCGAACGACTGCTCGGGGCGCCGAACGTCGAGACGCCGCTCGGTTTGCGCGATCGCGCGATGCTCGAACTCCTGTACGCGACGGGGCTGCGTATTTCGGAACTCGTGTCGTTACGCCTCAGCATGGTGAACGTTCGCCAAGGTGTCGTGCGGGTGATCGGCAAAGGCGGCCGTGAACGCCTGGTGCCGATCGGCGACGAAGCGCTCGGCTGGCTCGGCCGCTTTGTGGCCGACGGCCGCGGCGCGTTGGTCAAAGGACAGGCGACCGACGTGATGTTTCCGAGTCTGCGCGGCCGCGCAATGACCCGACAGACGTTCTGGCACGCGATCAAGAAATACGTGGCGCTCGCCGGAATCGTGCGCAATGTCTCACCGCACACACTGCGTCACGCGTTCGCCACACATTTGATCAATCATGGCGCCGATCTCCGCGCCGTACAGATGATGCTCGGCCACGCGGATCTGAGTACGACGCAGATATACACTCACGTCGCGCAAAGCCGCCTGAAGGCGGTGCATTCGGCCCATCATCCGCGCGGATGAATTTATCCGCTCGATGTTCGGTCTAAAATTCTTTGGGTCCGACGTGTCTCGGCCCGTGTTTTTTTCGAAGAGGTGACGCGATGGATTTTCGTACCGTGCCGGGAATCGCGCTGGTGGCGGTGACGCTGCTGTGCGGCGACACGCTGTCGGCCGCCGCGCCGACTGCCGCGAACACCGCGGCGCAACCGGCGACGACCGCGCCCGCGACGACACCCGCGGCGACGACGGCCCCTGCCGCGGCGACGAGTGCAGCGGCGCAGGCCAAGACACCCTCCGTCGCGGGCAGCGTCGCGGGCAGCAAAGACGCAACGAGCGGCAAGGACGCGGCACCGCGCTCGCCGGCGAATGCGAACGACGCCGTGGTTGCGAAGCTGAAGGCGCTGCGTCCCGATTTGCCGATCGAAGGTGCGCAGTCGGCGCCGATTCCCGGGATGGTGGAGATCGAACTCACCGGCGGCTCCACGTTGTATGCGACGGCCGACGGCAAGTACCTGATCGCCGGCGATCTGTACGAGATGACCGACAAGCTCGTGAACATCGCGGAGCAAGCGCGCAACGAAAAGCGTGAAGCGCTGATCGCAGCAGTGTCGTTGAACGACATGGCGGTGTTCCCCGCGCAGGGTCACCGCAAGGCGGTGATCACGGTATTCACCGACGTCGACTGCGGCTACTGCCGCAAGCTCCACCTCCAAGTGCCCGCGATGAACAAGATGGGTGTCGAGGTGCGATACCTCGCGTATCCGCGCTCCGGCGTCGGCACGCCGAGCTACGACAAACTCGTGACCGCGTGGTGCTCGGCGAATCGCCAGGACGCGATCACGCGCATGAAGCGCGGCGAAGAACTGCCGCCGAAAACGTGCGACAACCCGGTCGCGCACGAATACGAACTCGGTCAAATGGCCGGTGTCACCGGCACACCGGCGATCGTGCTCGAAGACGGTCGCATGTTGCCGGGTTACCTCTCCGCCGACGAACTCGGGCATCTGCTCGGCATCATCTGACGGTTTCTGTGGAGCGCGCGCCGAGGGCGGCGCGCGTTTGACTTCATTCGGTCGAGCCGATAGCGTTCCGGCTCCTTTCGTCCGGGATCCGTCGGTGCAGCCGCTTCGAATCGGAATATGCGGACTCGGCACCGTCGGTCAGGGCGTGCTCGAGTTGCTGAGCAGAAACGGCAACGCGATCGCGCGGCAAGCGGGCCGACCGATCGAAATCGTCCGTATCGCGAGCCGAACGCCGAAGCCTCACGTCGTTCCCGAAGGCGTGGCTTTTTCGACGGACGTCGCCGACGTCGTCGCGGACCCGCGCGTCGATGTGGTCGTCGAAACGATCGGCGGTACCGACGTCGCTGCCCGGCTCTTCCAGTCCTGCATCGACGCCCGCAAGAACATCGTCACCGCGAACAAGGCGCTGCTCGCGATGCACGGTGCCGCGTTGCTGCCTGTGGCGCAGCGCGCGGACATCAGCGTCGGCTTCGAAGCCGCGGTCGCCGGCGGTATTCCGATCATCAAGGCGTTGCGCGAAGGGCTGGCCGGCAACGCGATCCATTGGATCGCCGGCATCATCAACGGCACGTCGAACTACATCCTCACCGCAATGGCCGACGGCCGCGACTTCGCCGAAGCGCTCGCAGACGCGCAAGCGCTCGGCTACGCAGAAGCGGATCCGACGTTCGATGTCGAAGGGATCGACGCCGCGCACAAGCTCGCCATTCTCGCTGCGCTCGCGTTCGGCATTCGGCTCGATCCGAGCGCCGTTTATACCGAGGGCATCAGTCGCGTCAGCGTCGAAGACATCGACTATGCGGCGGCGCTCGGGTATCGCATCAAGCATCTCGGGATCGCACGCGAGGCGGCGGCCGGTATCGAGTTGCGCGTACATCCGACGCTGATACCGGAGCGGCGGTTGCTCGCGAAGGTCGACGGCGTGATGAACGCGGTCGTCATCAACAGCGATGCGGTCGGTTCGTCGCTGTACTACGGCCCCGGCGCCGGCGCGCTGCCGACGGCGTCGGCGGTGCTCGCCGACTTGATCGACATCGCGCGCGACAACGCGGTCGCCGTGCCGGCGGACACCGGCGCGAAAGCGTTGCCGATCGGCGATGTAACGACTGCCTATTATTTGCGCATTCCGGCGGTGGACGAGCCGGGCGTGCTCGCGAAGGTCGCGCAGATCTTGTCGACGAACGGCATCAGCATCGAGGCGGTCATTCAACGCGAGCAGGCGATCCGCACGACCGGTGACAAACCGTGGGTGCCGGTCATCATCCTGACGCACCGCGTCGTGGAACGCGCGATGGACGCTGCCGTGGCGGCGATCCAACGACTCGACGAAGTGGTGCATCCGATCACCCGCATCCGCGTCGAGACGCTCGACGAGCATGCCTGAGGAGCGCGCGGCCGCGCTGGCCGGCGCACCGCGTCGAATCGTCGAACGTCCGCGCGGTCCCAGCGAGTCCGCCCTGGCGCGCGAGATGTCGCCGCGAATGGCGCGCATCTACGCGACGCGCGGGGTCGAAACGATCGGCGATCTCGATCTCGGTCTGAGCGCGTTGTTGCCGCCCGACGCGCTGACCGGCGCCGGCGACGCGGCGGGACTGTTGGCCGATGCGGTCGCGACGGGCCGCAGCATCTTGTTCGTCGGCGATTTCGACGCGGACGGCGCGACGTCGAGCGTGCTCGGCGTCGCTGCACTGCGCGCCATGGGCGCCGCACGCGTCGACTTCATCGTGCCGAATCGGTTCGAGTTCGGCTACGGCCTCACGCCGGAGATCGTCGCGCTCGCGTTACGCAAGCAGCCGGACGTGCTCGTGACCGTCGACAACGGCATCTCGAGCATCGAGGGCGTGCGCGCTGCGCGTTCGGCCGGCGTGTCGGTGGTGATCACCGATCACCACTTGCCGGGTCGCGAATTGCCGGCCGCCGATGCGATCGTGAATCCGAATCTGCCGAACTGCACGTTCGCGAGCCGCAATCTCGCCGGCGTCGGCGTGATCTTCTACGTGTTGTCGTTGGTGCGCGCGCGTTTGCGCGAACGCGGTTGGTTCGCCGAGCGCGGCATCGACGCGCCGAACATGGCTGACTACCTCGACTTGGTTGCGCTCGGCACCGTTGCCGACGTCGTGCCGCTCGATCGCAACAATCGCATCTTGGTGCAACAAGGCTTGCGGCGAATTCGGGCGGGTAGAGCGCGGCCCGGCATTCGCGCGCTGTGCGAAGCATCGGGGCGCGCGACGTCGACGCTCACGGCGTCGGACATCGGCTTCGCGCTCGGCCCGCGTCTCAATGCGGCAGGCCGGCTCGACGACATGAGCATCGGGATTCGCTGTCTACTCGCCAACACGTTGACCGAGGCGCGCTCGCTTGCGACTGCGCTCGAAGAATTGAACGAGACGCGCCGGGCGATTCAAGAACAGATGACGCGCGAAGCGGAACTGGCGGTGGTGGGCATCGAGTTGGGTCCTGCGACGAAGCTCGGACTGTGCGTGTATCGCGAAGGTTGGCACCAGGGTGTCGTCGGCATCGTCGCGGGTCGTCTCAAGGACCGCTTCTCGCGGCCGACGATCGCGTTCGCCGACGCCGGTGCGACCGCACCGGACGAGCTGCGTGGTTCGGCGCGCTCGATCGCCGGTGTGCACATTCGCGATGCGCTCGACGCGATCGCCACGCGCTATCCCGGATTGATTCAGCGCTTCGGCGGCCACGCGATGGCGGCGGGCCTGTCGATCCGACGCATTCACTTCGATCGTTTCGCCGACGCGTTCGCGACCGAGATCGCCCGTTGGGTGACGCCGGAACAAATCGCCGGCACGGTACTTTCGGACGGCGAACTCGCGGCGGTCGAACTCGAACTCGCGCTCGCCGACGAGATCTCGAACGGCGGTCCGTGGGGGCAGGGCTTTCCGGAGCCGCTATTTCACGGCGACTTCGACATCGTCAACCAGCGGGTCGTCGGCGAGCGGCATTTGAAGTTGTCGCTGCGCAGCCAGACGCGCCTCGTCGACGCGATCGCGTTCAATCAGGCGCCGCTGCCCGAGTCGACGCGCGTGCGCATTGCCTATCGGCTCGCACGCAACGACTACCGCGACCGCGCGACGCTGCAGCTGGTGGTGGAGCACGTCGAACCGTTGCGCTCGTGATAAGCTGCGCGCCGTTTTCGACCGACGATATGCAGGACGCGAGATGGCCGAGCTGACTTCCCTGCGGGAACAGCTGAAAGACCTCAAGGCGCGCAGCGATGCGCTCAGGGGGTATCTTTGACTTCGACGAGCGCAAGAACCGCCTCGAGGAAATCGAACTCGAGCTGGCGCAAGGCGACGTCTGGAACGATCCGGATCGTGCCCAAACGCTGAGCAAAGAGCGCGCGGCGCTGAGTCGCGTCGTCACGAATCTCGAACGCGTCGGCAGCGGTCTGTCCGATATGGCCGAACTGCTCGAGCTCGCGGCCACCGACGACGACGAAGCGACGCTCGACGAAGTCGGCCGCGAACTCGAAGGCGTCGAATCGCAGCTCGGCGATCTCGAGTTCCGCCGCATGTTCAACGGCGAGCTCGATCCCAACAACGCGTTCCTGGAAATCACCGCGGGATCCGGCGGCACCGAAGCGCAGGATTGGGCCGAGATGCTCTTGCGGATGTATCTGAAGTGGGCGGAAAAGCGCGGCTTCACGACGGAGATCAGCGAGCTCTCGCCGGGCGAAGTGGCCGGGATAAAAGGCGCTACGGTCGAGGTCAGCGGCGAGTACGCGTTCGGCTGGTTGCGGACCGAGACGGGCGTGCATCGGTTGGTGCGCAAATCGCCGTTCGATTCCGGCAATCGCCGTCACACGTCGTTCGCGTCGGTGTTCGTGTCGCCGGAGATCGACGACGAGATCGAGATCGAGATCAATCCCGCCGACGTACGCATCGACACCTATCGCGCGAGCGGCGCCGGCGGCCAGCACGTCAACAAGACCGACTCGGCGATCCGCATCACGCACTTGCCGACGAACATCGTCGTGCAATGTCAGAGCGAGCGCTCGCAGCACCAGAATCGCGACAAGGCGTGGAAGCAGTTGCGCGCGAAATTGTACGAAATGGAGATGCTGAAGCGCCGCGCCGCACAGCAGACGATCGAAGACAACAAGGCCGACATCGGCTGGGGCAGCCAGATCCGTTCGTACGTGCTCGACCAATCGCGTATCAAAGATCTGCGCACCGGCGTCGAGCGCACCGATACGGGCGACGTACTCGACGGCGACCTGGACGATTTCATGAGAGCGAGCTTGAAGGCGGGGATGTAGCGACATGACCGAAGAAAACGACATCATTCGCCACCGGCGCGAGAAGCTCGCGGCGCTGCGCGCGTCGGGTCGAGCGTTTCCGAACGACTTCCGTCGCAATGCGCTCGCGGCCGATCTGCAAGCGCGTTTCGGCGACGTGCAGAAGGAAGAACTCGCCGCGCAGAACGTCGAGGTCGCAGTCGCCGGACGTTTGATGCTGCGCCGTGTGATGGGCAAGGCGAGCTTCTTCACGCTGCAGGACACGTCCGGTCGCATCCAATGCTATCTGCGCCGCGAAGAGATCGGTGAAGCGGCGTACCAGGCGTTCAACGACTTGTGGGACATCGGCGACGTCGTCGGCGTCGTCGGCACGTTGTTTCGCACGAACAAAGGTGAGCTGACCGTCGAAGGCAAGGTCGCGCGGATGCTCGCGAAATCGGTGCGGCCGCTGCCCGAGAAATTCCACGGCTTGCACGATCAGGAAACGCGCTCGCGGCAGCGCTACCTCGACTTGATGATGAACGAGGAGACCCGCACGCTGTTTCGCAATCGCACGGCGATCATCCAGCGCATTCGCGAGTTCTTCATCGCGCGCGACTTCCTCGAAGTCGAGACGCCGATGATGCATCCCATCGTCGGTGGCGCAACGGCGCGGCCGTTCGTCACGCATCACAACGCGCTCGACATCGATCTGTATCTGCGCATCGCGCCGGAGCTGTATCTGAAGCGGCTCGTCGTCGGCGGCTTCGAACGCGTGTTCGAGGTGAACCGCAATTTTCGCAACGAAGGGCTGTCGCCGCGCCACAATCCCGAGTTCACGATGCTCGAGTTCTACCAGGCGTACGCGGACTACCACGACCTGATGGATCTAACGGAAGAACTCTTGCGCGAGGTCGCGCAGAGCGTGGTCGGCAGCAAGGTCGTGAACTATCAAGGCGAGCACATCGATTTTGGCAAGTCGATCGAACGGCTCACGATGGCGAATGCGATCGTCCGCTACACCGATTTGGATGAGCGCAGCGTGCGCGACGCGACGGCATTGCGGGCTGCGTTGACCGCGATGAACCTGACGCCGGATAAGGATGCGACCGTCGGTAAATTGCAAGCCGAGTTGTTCGAGGCGCGCGTCGAGGAGCGTCTGCTCGATCCGGTCTTCATCACCGAGCATCCGGCCGAGATCTCGCCGCTCGCGCGCCGCAACGACGCCGACCCCGCGGTGACGGACCGCTTCGAGCTCTACATCGCCGGCCGCGAGATCGCCAACGGCTTCTCCGAGCTCAACGATCCGGACGATCAGGCAGAGCGCTTCCGCGCGCAGGTGGAATTGAAGAACACCGGCGACGACGAAGCGATGGACTACGACCACGACTACGTGACGGCGCTCGAATACGGCTTACCGCCGACGGCGGGCGAGGGCATCGGCATCGATCGGCTGGTGATGCTGCTGACGAATGCGACGTCCATTCGCGACGTGCTGCTCTTTCCGCACATGCGGCCGCGAGACGAACGCGGATGAGCGAAGGACGCGTGGCCGCCGATCGTGTCGTGTTGCACGAATCGTGGAAGCGCGTCTTGCTCGACGAGTTCGACAAGCCGTACATGCGCAATCTGCGCGCGTTCCTCGTCAAGGAGCGCGAAGCGAAGAAGACGATCTATCCGCGCGGGCCGGAGATCTTCGCGGCGCTCGATCTGACGCCGCTCGAGAACGTCCGCGTCGTCATCATCGGCCAGGACCCGTATCACGGACCGAACCAAGCGCACGGTCTTTGCTTCTCCGTTCAGCCCGGCGTCGAAGAACCGCCGTCGCTGCTGAACATCTTCGAAGAGATCAACACCGACATGGCCGACCCGACCGTGCCGGGAGGCCGCGCCGACGGTCATCTCGGGCCCGGCCACGGTTGCCTCAGCTCGTGGGCGCGACAAGGCGTCTTGTTGCTGAACGCCGTACTAACGGTTGAACGCGGCCGCGCCGGATCGCATCAGGGCCGCGGCTGGGAGACCTTCACCGATCGCATCGTCGAGATTCTGAACGAGCAGCGCGAAGGCATCGTCTTCATGCTGTGGGGCACGTACGCGCAGAAGAAGGGCGCGATCGTCGACCGACGCCGGCATTGCGTATTGTCGTCACCGCATCCGTCGCCGCTCTCGGCACACCGGGGGTTTTTCGGTTGCCGCCACTTCTCGAAGGCGAACCGTTACCTGGTCGAACACGGGCAGAAGCCGATCGATTGGTTTGCGGTCGAGTAGCGGGCTCGTTCAGCCGCCGGCGCGCCCGACCGAGACGCGAACGACGTGTCCGTCTTCGATCGCGAACGATCGAAGACGGGGGTGCGAGGATCGATCTCGCCTCGACCGAACGCCGATCAGAACTCCGCGACTTCGCGTTCGAGTCGGTCCGCGTACTTCGCGATCGCCGCCTCGCGGCGCTTGATCAGGTGGTAATCCGGGAACAACTCGTTCGTGCCGCTGTAACCGCCGAGCACCTGACGCGCGACCGTGACCTTGTGCACCTCGGTTGGGCCGTCGGCGAGGCCCATGTGGTACGAGTCGAGCACGCCGGCCGCGAACGGCAGTTCCGTCGAGAGTCCGAGCGAGCCGTGAATCTGCAGCGCGCGCGAATACACGTCGTGATAGACGCGCGGCATCGCGGCTTTGACGGCGGAGATGTCGGCGCGCACTTTGCGGTAGTCCTTGTAGCGGTCGATCTTCCAGGCAGTGCGCAGCACGAGCAGCCGGAATTGTTCGATGTCGATCCACGAGTCCGCAATCATCGCCTGTACCAGCTGCTTCTGCGCCAGCACCTCGCCCTGCGTCGTTCGCGACAGTGCGCGTTCGCACATCATGTCGAATGCGGCTTTCACTTTCGCGACGGTACGCATCGCGTGGTGAATGCGGCCGCCGCCGAGGCGCGTCTGCGCGACGATGAAACCCTGCCCCGGCTCGCCGAGCATGTGATCGCGCGGGATGCGCACGTTGTTGTAGCGCATGTATGCGTGCGCGCCTTCGCGCTCGTAGCCGACTGCGACGTTGCGAATGATCTCGATGCCGGGCGTCTCGCACGGCACGATGAACATCGACATGCGCTGATACGCCGGCGCGTCGGGATCGGTCACCGCCATCACGATCAGGAACGACGCGTAGCGGGCGTTCGACGAAAACCACTTCTCGCCGTTGATGATCCACTCGTCGCCGGAAGCCTCTGCCGTGCAGGTGAACACCTTCGGATCGGCGCCCCCTTGCGGTTCCGTCATCGAATAGCACGAGCAGATCTCGCTATCGAGCAGCGGCTGTAGATAGCGCGCCTTCTGCGCCGCGGTGCCGTAGTGCGCGAGGATCTCGGCGTTGCCGGAGTCGGGCGCTTGGCAGCCGAACACCGTCGGCGCGCACTTCGCGCGGCCGAGGATTTCGTTCATCAAGGCGAGCTTCACCTGACCGTAGCCTTGGCCGCCGAGTTCGGGGCCGAGGTGGCACGCCCACAAGCCGCGCTTCTTCACTTCGGCTTGCAGCGGCCGAATCAACTTCGCCCGATTCGGATCGGTGAAGTCGTTCGGGTGGCCGATGATGAAATCGAGCGGCTCGATTTCCTCCTTGACGAATTCGTCGATCCAATCCAGTTCACGTTGAAAATCCGGATCCGTCTCGAACGACCAGCTCATTGCGTTCCCCTCCACGTCAGCGTTTGCGCGAACGCTCGGGCAAAATGCGCGAGCGGACACGAAGGTTAAACCGGTTCGACGGCGTCGTGCGACAACAGCGATTGCCAGTGCATTCGGAGCCTCGACACAATCGCGGCTGTACGGCTCGATTGACGGGTGGGATCTTTTCATCGGGGAGGCCGTGATGAAGCGACGTCTGCGATTGCTTTCACTCTTGCTTGGATTCGCCGCATCCGACGCGTGGGCCGACGAAGCGCTGGTGCCGGTGTCGGCCTACGCGCGCTTGCCGCAGCTGAGCGGCTTCGACGTGTCGCCGTCGGGCAATCGTGTGTTGATGCTGCAGCCCGCCGGCGATTCGCTGCACCTCGTTGTGATGGACCTGGTCGCGAAGACGACGAGGCTCGCGCTTGCATCGGATCCGGACAAGTTCTATTTCGACGGGTGCCGATTTCGAACCGACGATCGGATCGTGTGCTCGGTGCGCGCGTACATCAAACTGCAATCCGCCCAGATGGGCTTTTATCCGGAAGGTCGCATCATCGTCACGAGGTTGTTCGGCGTCGACGCGGATGGATCACATTTCAGCCAACTCGTTCCGGATGCGGTCAACAACGTCGGCGAAGACCTGGTGTGGAACTCTCAAATCGAAGATCGGATCGTCAGCCCGCTTCCTGACGACCCTGATCATTTGCTCATCCAATTGAATCGCACGAACCGCGTCTTTCCCGACGTATACAAGCTCGACATCCGACAAGGCAAACTCGAACTCGTCACCAAGAACCTCGCGCCAGTGTCGTTTTGGTATGCGACGCTCGACGGCAAGGTGGTGCTCGGCACCGGTCTGCGCGACGCGAATGCCGTCGCGTTCGTGCGCGACGGCCGTGGCTTCGTCGAGCGGCCGATTCCGAGGGCCAGCGCGGACGCGCCGGCGCCGAGCGTGGCCGAGATCGTCGACGAGCGTTCGATGATCGTCGTGGCGGACTCGGGCGATGGGCGCGCGGCGTTCTACAACGTGAATCTCGACAACCTGCAGACGACGGGCACGTTGTTCGCGGATCCCGAGTTCGACGTGTATGGCACATTGGTGCACGACCCACGCACGCGCATGCCGGTGGGTGTCTTCTACCAGCGCGATCTACCGACGCTGAAATGGTTCGATGCCGCGTGGCAGGCGCGTTCCGACGAGATCGACAAGGCGCTTCCGGGAGCGACTAACGTACCGGTCGCGGCGAATCGAGCCGCCGACGTCTTCGTTATCGAATCGCAGTCCCCGACCGCCGCACCGACGTTCTATTTGTACCGTGCGAACGACCACAGGCTGACCCGATTTGGCACTGCCTATCCCGAGATCCCGCCTGACTCGATCGCCGAGGCGAAGCCCGTGCGGTATGCGGCGCGCGACGGACTGTCGATTCCGGCGTATGTAGCGGTTCCGAGACGCCGCGTTGCGCAGCGCCTACCGACGATCGTCCTTCCTCACGGCGGCCCGTGGGCGCGCGACACGGCCGATTTCGACTACTGGATGCAGTTCTTCGTCAGCCGCGGCTACGCGGTGCTGAAGCCGAACTTTCGCGGGTCGACCGGCTACGGCACGGCATTTCTGCGGGCCGGCTACGAACAGTGGGGCGAGAAGATGCAAGACGATGTGATCGATGGTCTCGATTGGATGATCGCGCAGGGCATTACCGATCCCGCTCGCGTGTGCATCGTCGGCGGCAGCTACGGCGGCTATGCCGCGCTCGTCGCTGCGTACAAGACGCCGCAGCGGTTTCGTTGCGCCGTCGATTTCGCGGGCGTCGCCGACCTGGACGCGATGCTGCGCAACACGCGCAACTTCGAGTTCGGACAGAT